>DASVOL010000309.1:0-4933 GCA_036383375.1 Bradyrhizobium sp.
GATCGGGGCCTTCGCCAGCGGCTTGAACAGCAATCGTTCGATGATGATGCCGCCGGCGAAGGAGATCACGATGGTGAAGATGAACGCCCACCAGTAGGGCAGGCCCCACTGCATCATCTGCCAGGACAGGAAGGTCGAGAACATCGCCATTTCGCCCTGGGCGAAATTGAGATGGTCGATCGCCTGGTAGATCATGACCACCGCGAGCGCCATGCAGGCATAGATCGCGCCGGTCGAGATGCCGGCGAGGACCTGGTTGGTGAAAAGCTCCATGGGGGCCGCTCCTCAGTAACCGAGATACGATTTGCGAACGTCTTCGTTGTTCGCGACTTCCTTGGCCCCGCCCGACATCACGATGCGGCCGGTTTCGATCACATAGGCATGGTCGGCGAGCTCGAGCGCGAGCTGCGCGTTCTGCTCGACCACCAGGATGGTCACCTTTTCCTCGCGATTGATCTTGCCGAGGATGCGGAACAGGTCACGCACGATCAGCGGCGCGAGGCCGAATGACGGCTCGTCGAGCAGCATCAGGCGCGGCCGCAGCATCAGCGCGCGCGCCACCGCGAGCATCTGCTGCTCGCCGCCCGACAGCGTGCCGGCCTGCTGGGTGTAGCGCTGCTTCAGCACCGGGAAATGCTCGTACATCCGCTCGATGTCGGAGCCGATGGCGTTCTTGTCGGAACGGCTGATGGCCCCGAGCTGCAGATTTTCCTCCACCGTCATGTTGGTGAAGGTACCGCGGCCCTGCGGCACATGGGCGATGCCGAGGCGGACCACATTCTCGGTGGAACGGGTGCCGATCGGCTTGCCCTCGAACTCGATCGCGCCGGTCGAACGCACCATGTTGCAGATCGCCCGCAGCGTGGTGGTCTTGCCGGCGCCATTGGCGCCGAGCAGCGTGGTCAGCGAACCCTCGTTGAGCGAGAAGCTGAGGCCGTGCAGGGCCTGGACCTGACCGTAATAGGCGCGCAGGTCCTTGACGTTGAGCATCGCGGTCATTGGTCCTTGCTCCCCAGATAAGCCTTGATGACGTCGGGGTCGGCCTGGACCTGGGCCGGCGTGCCTTCGGCCAGCTTGCGGCCGAAATTGAGCGCGACGACGTGGTCGGCGATCGACATCACGAGACCCATGTGATGCTCGACCAGCAACACCGTAATTTTACGGTCATCGCGGATTTTACGGATCAGGTCGCCGAGCACGTAGACTTCCTCGTGATTGAGGCCGCCGGCCGGCTCGTCGAGCAGCAGGATCTTCGGATCCGCGGCCAAAGCGCGCGCCAGCTCGACGCGCTTCTGGGTGCCGAACGGAAGTCCCGAGACCACGGTGTGGGCGACGTCCTCGAGATCGAGATAGCCGAGGATGTCGTGCACCTTCTTGTTCATGTCGCTCTCGCCGCGGCGAACCCAGGCGAGCCGCAGCGAGTCGCTGACGATGTCGCTCGACGTGCGGGCATGCGCGCCGACGCGCACATTGTCGATCACGGACAGATTGGGAAACAGCGCGACGTTCTGGAAGGTGCGGCCGATGCCGATCTCGGCGATCCGGTGCGGTGGCCGCGACAGGATGCTCTTGCCTTCCATCAGGATGTCGCCGGACGACGGCTGGTAGAGCCGCGACAGGCAATTGAACAGCGTCGTCTTGCCGGCGCCGTTCGGTCCGATCAGGCCGAGGATCTGCCCATGGCGCATGTCGAACGACACGCCATTCAATGCGATGATGCCGCCGAACACGACGCTGACGTCGCGAACCGCGAGCAGGGGATCATTCCCCTGCGCGAGCTGTGCCTGCGTCATCTCGTCTCGCCCGCCATCTCTGAGCGGTGCGAGCAGCCCTGCGATGGATTTCGCCGGACGCGATGGAGGCTATCTGATCCCCTCGGCCAAACGTGCAACTTTCCCTCCTACTCTAGACTTTTTGCTTTGTTCTTTTTTGGATTGCGGCGCCATTCCACCGAGCGCCTGCTCGATGTTCCTTACCATCGCGACAAGACGAGGTCCAATGTCGTTGAGCAATCTGTCTTCCGTGAAGCGGAATGCCGGCGCGCCGCAATTGAAGGCGTAAGGACCGGTTCCGTCGTTTAATTTCAATGCGACGCCGGCTGCGGCGACGTCGTTCTGCCAGTCACCGGTGGACAATGTGAAGCCGTGCTTCGCCACCGTCTCGCCGGAGCGCTCGATGCCGTCGCGGATCTTGGCCCAGCGGCTGCCATAGTGATCCCGCAGCTCACGCAGTAGAGCCGCACGCTCTTCGGGTGGCAATGCCCAAATATAGGCACGCCCCATCGCGGTGGTCGCGATCGGCACCCGCGAGCCGACGTCGAGCTGCACGCCGAGCGCCAGGCCGTTCCGGCTCTGGCCGAAATAGATCATGCTGTGACGGTCGCGGCCGCCGACCGCGACCGCACCGCCGGTCGCGCGCATCACTTCTTCTCGATACGGCTCGGACAAATGCCGAACGCCGAGATTGGCGAGCGCGGCGTAGCCGAGCGCCATCGCCGACGGTGCAAGCTGATACTTTTCGAATTTCGGTACAGGTGTAAGGTATCCCAGCTTGGTCAGCGTGTAGGTCAGCCGGGAAATCGTGGGCTTCGGTAATTTGGTGCGGGCTGCAATCTCCTGATTGCCGAGCAGCCCGTCATTGGGTTGAAATGCACGCAGGACATCCAGTCCGCGGGAAAGCGCGACGACGAAATTGCGATCGGTCGCTGCTTTCTTGCTGGCGCGCTTCATTCCCTGCCCTTGTCATGCTCGTTGACAAGGCTCGTGCTTCAAAATAACCCTCCGTGTCAAGATGTGGAATTAAATTTCGCAGTGCGAAATTGGTCTAATCTAGCGGCTCGACGCAAGTCGTGCAGCTACTCAACGCAAGTTCAAGAACAAGCATCCAGGGAGAGTCCCGGTGAGTGAAGTCGTCAAGCTCGAACGTCATGACAATATTGCCGTCGTCACGGTTAACAGTCCGCCAGTGAACGCGCTGAGCGCTGCCGTACGCGGCGGCATCTTCGAGTGCATCAAGAGCGCGATCGATGATGCGCAGGTCCAGGGCATCGTGCTGACCTGTGCCGGCCGCACCTTCATCGCCGGCGCCGACATCACCGAGTTCGGCAAGCCGCCGAAGCCGCCCGGCCTCGCCGAAGTGCTGAGCCTGATGGAGAGCTCGCCGAAGCCGATCGTTGCCGCGATCCACGGCACCGCGCTCGGCGGCGGCCTCGAGGTCGCGCTGGCCTGCCACTATCGCGTCGCCACCAAGGACGCCAAGCTCGGTCTGCCCGAGGTGAAGCTCGGCCTGCTGCCGGGCGCCGGCGGCACCCAGCGCCTGCCGCGCGCGGTCGGCCCCGAGCTCGCGGTCAAGATGATCGTCGGTGGTGATCCGATCAGCGCGGACGCCGCGCTGAAGGCCGGCCTGATCGAGGAGATCGTCGAGGGTCCGGCGTCGGGCGGTGAGGCATTTGCGCGCAAGGTGGTCGCCGAGAAGCGTCCGCTGCGCAAGCTGCGCGACGACGACAGCAAGCTCGCGGCGGCCAAGGCCGACCGTTCGATCTTCACCAATGCCGTCGCCGCGCTGACCAAGAAGTCGCGCGGCCTCGAGGCGCCGTTCGCCGCCGCCGATGCCGTCGGCGCCGCGATCGACCTGCCGTTCGACGAAGGCCTGAAGAAGGAGCGCGAGGGCTTCCTCAAGCTGATGAACGGCGAGCAGTCCAAGGCGCAGCGCTACGCGTTCTTCGCCGAGCGCGAGGCCGCCAAGATCTCCAGCGTTCCCGAAGGCACCAAGGGCCGCAACGTGGCGCGCGTCGCCATCCTCGGCGCCGGCACCATGGGCGGCGGCATCGCGATGTCGTTCGCCAATGCCGGCATCCCGGTCACGCTGATCGAGACCGGCGAGGAGCAGCTCAAGCGCGGCATGGGCATCATGCAGAAGAACTACGAGGCGACCGCCGCGCGCGGCGGCATCCCGGCGGACGCGCCCGCCAAGCGCATGGCGCTGATCAACGGCGTCGTCGGCATCGAGAACATCGGCGACGCCGATCTGGTGATCGAGGCCGTGTTCGAGACCATGGCGGTCAAGAAGGAAGTGTTCGGCAAGCTCGATCAGTACGCCAAGCCGGGCGCGGTGCTGGCCTCCAACACCTCCTACCTCAACATCGACGAGATCGCGCAGTCGACCAAGCGTCCGCAGGACGTGCTCGGCATGCACTTCTTCTCGCCGGCCAACGTCATGAAGCTGTGCGAGATCGTGCGCGCCGACAAGACCGCGCCCGACGCGCTGGTGACTGCGGTTTCAATCGCCCGCAAGATTGCAAAGGTGCCGGCCGTGGTCGGCGTCTGCGACGGCTTCGTCGGCAACCGCATGCTGGCGCAGCGCGGCAAGCAGTCCGAGAAGCTGCTGTTCGAAGGCGCCCTGCCGCAGCAGGTCGACGCTGTCGTCACCAAGTTCGGCATGCCGATGGGCCCGTTCGCGATGGGCGATCTCGCCGGCCTCGATATCGGCTGGCGCTCGCGCAAGGACCGCGGCATCAAGTCGGAGATCGCGGACGCGCTGTGCGAGGCCGGCCGCTTCGGCCAGAAGACCGGCAAGGGCTACTACAAGTACGAGCAGGGCTCGCGCGCGGCGCTGCCCGATCCGGAGGTCGAGAAGCTGATCGACGAGACGCTGGCGCGCCTCGGCCGCAAGAAGCGCGTCGTCAGCGATGACGAGATCCTCGAGCGGATGATGTACCCGATGATCAACGAAGGCGCGAAGATCCTCGCCGAGGGCATCGCGGCGCGTCCGTCTGACATCGACGTGGTCTGGCTCTATGGCTATGGCTGGCCGATCTATCGCGGCGGCCCGATGTTCTGGGCCGACACCGTCGGCCTCAAGCACATCGCCGATCGCCTGGCCTTCTACGCCAAGGAGACCAACGATCCCTCGCTCGAGCCGGCGCCGCTGCTCA
>DASVOL010000310.1:0-4988 GCA_036383375.1 Bradyrhizobium sp.
AACGCGTCACGGTCCTGAAGTTCGGCGCTGACGATGCGACCGCGATCGGGCCGGACGATGCCGTGGTCATGGCCGTGCCGCCGCGCGCGGCCGCCTCGCTTTTGCCGGGGCTGAAGACGCCGACCAAATTCCGCGCCATCGTGAACGCGCATTTCCGCTTCGATCCGCCGCCCGGTTCGCCGCCGATCCTGGGCGTGGTCGGTGGGCTCGTGGAATGGCTATTCGCGTTCCCGCAGCGTTTTTCGGTCACGATCAGCAATGGCGATCGCCTGGTTGAGATGCCGCGCGAGGAATTGGCGAACGCCATCTGGAAGGATGTCTGCAAGGCCGCGGGCGTCACCGGCGATCTGCCGCCCTGGCAGATCGTGCGCGAGCGCCGCGCCACATTTGAGGCGACGCCGGAACAGAACGC
The DNA here is from genome assembly GCA_036383375.1 of Bradyrhizobium sp. Lineage (GTDB taxonomy): Bacteria > Pseudomonadota > Alphaproteobacteria > Rhizobiales > Xanthobacteraceae > Bradyrhizobium. The sequence continues at coordinate 413 of DASVOL010000310.1, forward strand.
CCTGCGTCCGGGGCCCGCGACGGCGCAAAGAAACCTGTTCCTTGCCGGCGACTGGACTGCTACCGGGTTGCCGGCAACCATCGAGGGGTCGGTGCGGTCGGGTGATCGCGCCGCAGATCTGGTTCTGGCTAGGCGTTAGATTCAGCCTGTTAAGCGGCCGCGGCTTTCGATCAGCCCGGTCCGCAATGAAGAGGATATCGAGCGAAATGCTTTCGAGAGATCACGGCGTCGCAGTCGATCCGGTCGCGCTGGAGAAGAGCATCTCCAAGGCAACCGAAGCGCTGCTCGGCTACCGTCAGTCCGACGGGCATTGGGTGTTCGAGCTCGAGGCCGACAGCACCATTCCGGCCGAGTACATCCTGCTGCGTCACTATCTGGCCGAGCCGGTCGATGCCGCGCTCGAGGCCAAGATCGCCAACTATCTGCGCCGCGTCCAGGGCGCACATGGCGGCTGGCCGCTGGTGCATGACGGCCCGTTCGACATGAGCGCCAGCGTCAAGTCGTACTTCGCGCTGAAGATGATCGGCGATTCCGTCGACGCGCCGCACATGGTGCGGGCGCGCGAGGCGATCCGTTCGCGCGGCGGAGCTTCGGGCAGCAACGTGTTCACGCGATTCCTGCTCGCACTCTATGGCGTCGTGACCTGGCGCGCGACGCCGGTGCTGCCGATCGAGATCATGCTGCTGCCGATGTGGTCGCCGTTCCACATCAACAAGATCTCCTACTGGGCGCGCACCACCATGGTGCCGCTGATGGTGCTCGCCGCGCTGAAGCCCCGCGCCAAGAATCCGAAGGGCGTCGGCATCGACGAACTGTTCCTGGAGGATCCGAAATCGGTCCGCATGGCGCCGAAGGCGCCGCATCAGAGCGCGAGCTGGTTCTATCTGTTCCGCTCGCTGGACGCCGTGCTTCGCGTGATCGAGCCGATGTTTCCGAAGCGTCTGCGCCAGCGCGCAATCGACGCCGCGCTCGCCTTCACCGAAGAGCGGTTGAACGGCGAAGACGGCATGGGCGCGATCTATCCGCCGATGGCCAACATCGTCATGATGTATGAGGCGCTCGGCAAGGACGAGAACTTCCCGCCGCGCGCCATCACCCGCCGCGGCATCGACAAGCTGCTGGTGGTCGGCGAGCACGAGGCCTATTGCCAGCCCTGCGTCTCGCCGGTGTGGGACACCGCGCTGACCTGTCATGCGCTGCAGGAAGCGGGCGGCGAGGATACGCTGGCCAAGGCCAAGCAAGGCCTCGACTGGCTGAAGCCGCGCCAAGTGCTGGAGCTGAAGGGCGACTGGGCGGTCAAGGCGCCGGGCGTCCGTCCCGGCGGCTGGGCGTTCCAGTACAATAACGACCACTATCCCGATCTCGACGACACCGCCGTGGTCGTGATGGCGATGGACCGCGTGCGGCGTCACAGCGGAACCAGGGAATATGACGAGGCGATCGCGCGCGGCCGCGAGTGGATCGAGGGGCTGCAGAGCCGCGACGGCGGCTGGGCGGCGTTCGACGCCAATAACCTCGAATATTACCTCAACAACATCCCGTTCTCCGATCACGGCGCATTGCTCGATCCACCGACCGAGGATGTCACGGCGCGCTGCATCTCGATGCTCGGCCAGCTCGGCGAGACCGCCGAGAGCAGCAAGGCCATGGCCGACGGTATTGCCTATCTCCGCCGCACCCAGCTCGCCGAGGGCTCCTGGTACGGCCGCTGGGGCCTGAATTACGTCTACGGCACCTGGTCGGTGCTTTGTGCGCTAAATGTCGCAGGGGTCGATCGCAACGACCCGATGATTCGGAAAGCGGTCGATTGGCTGGCGTCCGTCCAGAATCAGGACGGCGGCTGGGGCGAGGACGCCGTCAGCTATCGGCTGGATTACAAGGGTTACGAGGTTGCGCCGTCGACCTCCTCGCAAACGGCATGGGCTTTGCTTGGATTGATGGCGGCCGGAGAGGTCGAAAATCCCGCCGTTGCGCGGGGGGTGGAGTACCTAAAGGCAACACAGACGGAAAAAGGGCTGTGGGACGAGCAGCGATACACAGCTACGGGGTTTCCGCGGGTATTTTACTTGCGATATCATGGCTACTCGAAGTTCTTTCCGCTCTGGGCGCTGGCGCGGTATCGGAATCTGAGAAGCACCAATAGCAGGGTGGTAGGGGTCGGGATGTGATTGTTGAGGCGGGGGCCGCCGAGACCGTGGGCAGTAGAATTGATCCTCGGCCGGTATTGATTGTGACTGGATTGGTGCAGGAGGCCCGCATCGCAGCCGGTCCCGGCATGATCGTGATTTGCAGCTCGAGCGATCCGCAGCAGCTGCGTGAATTGCTGGCGACGCTGGATCCGACGAGCTTCCGTGGCGTGATTTCGTTCGGCGTGGCCGGCGGTCTCGATCCGTCGCTGAAGTCGGGCGACGTCGTGGTCGCGACCGAGGTGATGTCCGGCGATACCCGTTTCCTGGCCGCATCGGCCCTGAACGAAGAGATGATCGCCAGCGCCGCGCTGAAGCGCCGCCGGATCGTCCGCGGCGGACTTGCCGGCGTCGAAGAGGTGATCGCGGCGAAGGCCTGCAAGGCCGCGCTGCGCTTGATGACGGGCGCAGCCGCAGTCGACATGGAAAGCCATATCGCGGCAGCCTATGCTGCGAAGGCGGGCGTTCCGTTCGCCGCGCTGCGCGTGATCAGCGATCCCGCGCACCGGGCGCTGCCCGAGCTTGCGAAATCCGCGGTGAAGCCGAACGGCGACATCGACCTGCGCAAGGTGCTGCGCGGCATCGTGCGCAATCCGCGGACGCTGCGGGCGCTGGTGTCGACCGGTATCGATTTCAATCGCGCGCTGCGCTCGCTGCGCAGCTGCCGCGGCTTCCTGCTCGGCAGCGACGTGCTGATGCCGGTGGAAGACGTGCTGGTGGCGAAGGCGGCCTGATCCAGCTGTCCCGGGCCGGGACGGCGTTGCTCGCCGTACCAGGTCAAACGCTCAAGCTCAGAAACAAAGGCCCGATCGCATCGCGATCGGGCCTTTTGCTTTTGGTGCCCTGATGGCTTGGCCAGCCACACAGGTCCGGGTTCGGCGATTTATCGGACGTGCATTTGCCGGCTTGCGGGATGGTGACCCTCGAGGCCTGTTCCTGGCTGCGCGGATCACTGCAAGTCTCCGAACGATCACTGTTCCTGAAACCCCGGCCGCGGCGTCCATGGGCGGTGCGCCCCGTCCTGCGACCTCGGGCCACCCGGTGGCTGCTTGACAGCGACTGCAATTCAATCGAATATGAATTATGATCCTGTATTCATGAATTAAGGTTCATTATGGCAATCGCCGCGGTTCGCCTCAACCAACTCGTCGAGACCAAGGCCCGCATTCTGGATGCCGCCAGGGAGGCCGTGGCGCTGAGTGGGTGGAAGGACGCCCAGATCGCCCTGATCGCCTCACGGGCCGGCGTGGCCACGGGCAGCGTCTATCGCTACTTCGACTCGAAGGCGGATCTGTACGCACAGGTGCTCGCCCTGGTTTCCGAGCGCGAGGTGGCGGTTGTTGCCGCGATCGTCGAGGCGGAGGGATCTGCGTCCCAGTGTCTGGTGGACGCGATCTACACCTTCGCGGTCCGGGCGATGCGCGGCCGCCGTCTCGCCTATGCGCTGATTGCCGAACCCTGTGAGCCTGAGATCGATGCGGCGCGGCTGAAATACCGGGCGGCCCTGGCCGATCAGATCGCAAGGCTGGTCCGGCGTGGCATCGCAGACGGCGAGTTCGTCGATATCGATGCGAATGTCGCGGCATCCTGCGTGGCCGGAGCTTTCATGGAGGCGCTGGTCGGTCCGCTGGCGCCCGAAGCAGCGCCGGATTCCGACGCGGCGAGGGCGATCGCACAATCGATCGCGGGGCTTTCCGCCCGCATGCTGTTTCGCCATCCCGCGCCTGAATTGACCCCTGTATCGAGAGTCTCCGCATGAATGCGCGTGTCCAGCCGGTTGCCGCCGCGGCAGCGAAAGCCGCTCCATTTGCGACCCATGAAGTCCGCAATCAGGCGCGGCCGGCCACAGGCTTCAACGCGTTCGACGACGATCGCGCGTTGAGTGCCCTGATCGCAAAGACCGTGCCGTGGGCAAGAGACAAGCTTTCCGCGCTCGGCGCGCACGCCGGCAGCGAAGCCGTGCAGGACGCTGCGCGGCTTGCCAACGAGCACGAACCGAAGCTCGTGACCCATGACCGCTACGGCAACCGCAACGATTGGGTAGAGTTTCATCCGGCATGGCATCAATTGATGGCGCTGGCGTTCCAGAGCGAGGTCCATAGCCTCGCCTGGTCGACGCGCGAGCCGCATGGCCATCTGGCGCGCGCGGCGCTGAGCTATCTCTGGAATCAGATCGAGAACGGCGTCGGGTGTCCCACCGGGATGGCGTACGCCGCGGTCGCCGGGTTTTCCGGCAAGCCGCAATTCAGCCTGTGGCGGGAGCGAACGCTGGCGGCGGACTACGATCCGCGCCGGCTTCCGATCGAGGCCAAGCGTGCGGCTGTCATCGGCTACGCGATGACCGAGAAGCAGGGCGGCTCCGATCTGCGTGAGACCCAGACCAGCGCGCG
>DASVOL010000311.1:0-1945 GCA_036383375.1 Bradyrhizobium sp.
AGCCGGGGAAAGCGATCATAGACCTCATCCAGCGTCTTTTGGACACCGGAGCGGTCGCGCAGGCTGTAGGAGCCGAGCAGCAGGTTGTCGGCAACCGACATGTCGGAGAACAGCTCGCGCTTCTCCGGAACGAGGCAGAGCCTGCGCTCGACGCGATCCTCGACCGACATCCTACCGAGATCGTTGCCGCGGAACGCCATGCGGCCACGCGATCCGAGCAGCCCGATGGCGGCCATCAGCAGCGTGGTCTTGCCGGCGCCGTTGGGGCCGATCACGGTGACGATCTGTCCCTCGTCGACCGACAGCGAGACGTTGCGCACGGCCTCGACGTTGTCGTAGCAGACGGTCACGTCGGTCATCGAGAACATCTCGCTCACGCGACGCCTCCGAGATACGCCTCTTGCACCCGCTCGTCGCTGCGGATCGCACTCGGGACGCCCTCGCAAAGCTTGGATCCGAAATCAAGCACCACGATGCGGTCGACCAGCGACATCACGAACTCCATGTCGTGCTCGACGATCAGGATGGTCAGGTGATCCGCCCGCAGCGAGCGCAGCAGCTCCGCCAGCCGCAGCTTTTCCTGGCGGCGCAGGCCCGCCGCCGGCTCGTCCAGCACCAGCAGCGCGGGATCCGCGGCGAGCGCGCGTGCGATCTCGAGGATGCGCTGGTTGCCGAGCGGAAGATTGCCGGCGAGCTCGAACGGCTTGTCGCCGAGCCCGACGCGCTCGAGCTGCATCAGCGCCTCGTGCCGGGCGCTGGCTTCCTCGCGCTGATTGAGGCGAAACGCGCCGGCGAACAGGCCGCTGCGGGTTCGGCTGTAGGTGCCGAGCATGACGTTTTCCAGCAGGCTCATGCGCGGCCGCAGCTTGACATGCTGGAAGGTGCGGGCGACGCCGGCCTTGGCGATGCGGGATTGCGGATCGCGCGTGATCATGCGTCCCGCAAAGACGATTTCGCCCTTGTTGACCCGCAGCGCGCCGGTCAGGCAGTTGAACATCGTGCTCTTGCCGGCGCCGTTCGGACCGATCACGGCAAGGATCTCGCCGGACCTCACCTCGAAGCTGACATTGTTGACGGCGACGAGGCCGCCGAACCGACGCTCGGCGCCGTCGACCTTCAGAAGCAGTTCGCCCGGCGCCGGCTGCGGACGGCGCGGCAGCGGCGGTGCCGGCTGCGGCCGCTCGCGCCTGGTCTTCGGCAGATAGCGCGCAATCGAGGGCACGATGCCTTGCCGCGCCCATTGCAGGAACAGGATGAACAGCGCGGAGAAGGCGACGATCTCGAGTTGCCCGGATGCGCCCTTGGCGATCAGCGGCAGATAATCCTGCACGCTGTTCTTGAGCAAGGTCACGATGGCGGCGCCGACGACGCCGCCGAGCAGGCTGCCGGCGCCGCCGACCATCGTCATCATCAGATATTCGATGCCCATGCTGGCATCGAACGGACCCGGGCTGATGAAACGGCTCATGTGCGCGTAAAGCCATCCGGAGAGCGAGGCCAGGAATGCCGCGATCACGAAGGTCACGAGCTTGATCCGGAAGGCGTTGATGCCGAGACTCTCGACCAGCGTATTGCCGCCGCGCAGGGCCCGCATGGCGCGGCCGAGCCGCGAGTCCAGGAGATTGTAGCCGAGCAGGAGCACCAGGGCGACGATGCCCCAGATCAGATAATAGATCTGCGCGCTGGAGACGAGCGCCAACGAACCAAGGCTGATCGGCGGGATCGACGAGATGCCGTTGAAGCGGCCGAGCCCCTCGACATTGCCGAACAGGAAGCCGATCGCAAGGCCCCATGCGACGGTCGAGAGCGAAAGGAAATGGCCCTGCAGGCGCAGGGTGACGATGCCGAGGATGGCCGCGACGCCGCAGGTCAGCGCCACCCCGAACAGCAGGCCGAGCCAGGGCGAATGCCCGTTCAGGGCGGAGACCCACGCCGTCGCATAGGC
>DASVOL010000312.1:0-8782 GCA_036383375.1 Bradyrhizobium sp.
GGTCGATGCGGAGACCGGCGAGGAAGTCGCCACCGACGACATCATGAAGGGCTACAAGGTCGACACCGACACCTATATCGAGGTCACCAAGGAAGAGCTCGACGACATCGCGCTGGATTCGACCCGCACCATCGAGATCGATGAATTCGTGCCGCGCAGCGAGATCGACAGCCGCTATCTGATCCGCCCCTATTATCTCGTTCCCGACGGCAAGGTCGGCCACGACGCCTTCGCAGTTATCCGCGAGACCATCCGCAGCATGGACAAGGTCGCGATCGGCCGCGTGGTGCTGACCAACCGCGAGCACATCATCGCGCTCGAGCCGCTCGACAACGGGCTGATGGGCACGCTGCTGCGCTACCCCTATGAGGTGCGCAGCGAGAAGGAATATTTCGACGACATCCAGGATGTGAAGATCACCAAGGACATGCTCGACCTCGCCAAGCACATCGTGGAGCAGAAGTCCGGCGAGTTCGATCCGGAGGAGTTCGAGGATCGCTACGAGCAGGCGCTGATCGACCTGATCAACCAGAAGCGCAACGGCATCAAGATCGCCAAGCCCGCGGCGAAGGCCGGCGGCAATGTCATCAATTTGATGGACGCGCTGAAGAAGAGCCTTGCCAACGAGAAGCAGGCCGCTCCGGCCAAGGCGGAAGCAAAGGCGGCGAAAGGCAAGAAGCCGAAGAAGCGGATCGAGGGCCAGCGCGAGATGCTGCTGCCGATCTCGGGCAGCGGCAAGCGCGAGCCCAAGGAGGCCGTCAAGCCCGAGCCGAAGAAAGCCGAGAAGCCCGCGCGTGCGCAGGGCACCGCGGCGCGCAAGAAGGCGAGCTGAGGTCGCGGCACTGCGATTGTCGATTGATCCCGGGCCGAAATGCCCTGGTCGACGAACGCATCGCGCTGCATCGCGACGACACGCTTGTCACGTTGCAGTGCCTGCGCCGCGTCCGGCCGCGTTGATCAGATGCTCGACCGCGATCTGCCAGCGCGGCTCCTGCTGGGTGCCTCCCGATAGCTTCATGATGTAGTCGGTGCACCGACCCCAGCGTGGCATCTGAAAGCACCAGAGGAGGTGCACGTTCGCTGGACGAGAGTAAATTGAGTGCACTGTCACTGCAATTGAACTGTTGCAAATTATTGCGGGTCGATTTGAGCTTCAGAAGGTCAATGTCTTCGTCCCCTCAGCGCCACATCCGCCGCTCGCACTGCTTCCACTTGATCGTCCGATGCAACAATCGCTTCGTACATAGCCTCGTGAAGCTGTCCAGGATCAGGAGATAGCGCGAATGCCAGTGCTGCTGCCGCCCTCGCCTTCCGAAACACGAGCAAAGCCTCTGGTGTTGTCCCGTCGGCATCTTCGCTAAGCTTGAGATATTGCTCGTCGAACTTCTCGGTTAGAGAGTCGAGCTTGCGCCGCACGGCGAGTTGATCTCCTCGTCCATGACGAAGAAAGTCAACGGCGGCGTCTATTTCATTTCCCTGTAAGCTAGTGCCCGCGACAGCAACGAGACATGCTGTCAAGGTCGCATGTCGCCGTTGCTCATCGTCAGCCTTTCGGAAAGAATCCGCCAAACTTGGTGATATCGAATCAAGACGCAGACGAACTCCCATCAAGGTACCTTCAACGCGGCAGAAACCAGCGGCGGCGGGCTGAGTTCGCGCGCATCGTGATGCTGCGCGCGCTGAATGGAAACGGTGGAGGCGACTGAATCAGAAAGTGTGAAGCGTATCCGGTGGCGCTTACTTGAATGCCGAACTGACTGCCGTGAATTGGCCGCTCACAGTGGTGCCGATGCCTCTGACGCCGGCGACGATCACGATGCTGATGCCGCCGGCAATGATGGCGTATTCGATCGCCGTAGCGCCGACGTCATCACGCAGAAATCTTGCAAGCAACGCGCGCATGAAAAGCTCCTGTCCGACGCCCGCGGCTTTTTCTCCCGCGCCGTAGTAATATGCCAGCAAAACTAGGCCACATTGGTTGACGGCGCATTGATGGACAGGATGAACGATCGCTTAAGGGTTGCAGAGAAAGTCGCTACTAGTTCTGCCTGCATCCTGACCTCGCCCCGCGAGCCAGCGCACCGCGATTGAGCTTAAACGCATATCAGGACTACCTGATCCGGCCCCGGCGACGCTTTACCCTCGCAGCGAAATCCTGTTCCTTTATCGGACAGGACGACAACGAGGCCGGAACGAACCGGCCGCATCCAAGGGAGTGACCGTCATGAAGCTCGGCACCGCGATCGCGGAAATCATGAAGCGCGAGGGCATCGAGATCCTCACGGGCTACCCGGTCAACCATTTGATCGAATACGCCGCCAGCGCCGACATCCGCCCCGTGATGGTGCGCCAGGAGCGCATCGGCGTGCACATGGCGGACGCGATCTCCCGCGTCACCTCGGGCGAAAAGATCGGCGCGTTCTGCATGCAGCACGGACCCGGCGCCGAAAACGCGATGGGCGGCGTCGCGCAGTGCTACGGCGAATCCGTACCCGTCCTGGTGCTGCCGATGGGCTATGCGCGCCGGCTTGCCAACATCGATCCGAACTTCAATTCCAGCCAGGCGATGAAGGCGTTCTCGAAATCCTCCGAGCCGATCAACATCGCCGCGGAAGTCTGCAACATCTTCCGCCGCGCCTTCACCAAGTTGAAGAACGGCCGCGGTGGGCCTGTGATCGTCGAGATCCCCGCCGACATGTGGAACGAGGAGGTGCCGGAGCCGCTGAACTACACGCCGGTGCTGCGCACCCGCTACGGCGCCGACCCGGTCCACGTGAAGGAAGCGGCAGCCCTGCTCGTTGGCGCCAAGCGTCCGGTGATCTATGCCGGACAGGGCGTGCATTACGCCAAGGCCTGGCCGCAGCTGAAGCGGCTCGCCGAGCGGCTCGCCATCCCCGTCACCACGAGCCTTGGCGGCAAGTCGTCATTCCCCGAGACACATCCGCTGTCGCTCGGCTCCGGTGGCCTTGCCGTGCCGCGCGCGGTGCCGAAATTCCTCACTGAGGCCGACGTGATATTCGGCATCGGCTGCTCGTTCACCGAGACCTCGTTCGGCATCGCGATGCCGAAGGGCAAGACCATCATCCATTCGACGCTCGACCCGAACCACATCAACAAGGATGTCGAGGCCAAAATCGGGCTGGTCGGCGACGCCGGCCTCGTGCTCGACGCGCTGCTGGAGGAGATCGGCAAGACCGTGACTTCCGACCGCAACGCCGGCGCGGTCGCGGAGGAGATCGCAGCCTCCCACAAGGAATGGCTCGCCAAATGGATGCCGAAGCTCACGCATAACGATGCGCCGCTCAATCCTTACCGTGTGCTGTGGGATCTGCAGCACACCGTCGACATCCACAACACCATCATCACCCACGACGCCGGCAGCCCGCGCGACCAGCTGTCGCCGTTCTGGAAATCGGTCGAGCCGCTGTCCTATATCGGCTGGGGCAAGACCACCCAGCTCGGCTATGGTCTCGGCCTTGCGATGGGCGCCAAGCTGGCAAAACCGGACAAGCTCTGCATCAATGTCTGGGGCGACGCCGCGATCGGCTTCACGGGGATGGATTTCGAGACCGCGGTGCGCGAGCGGATTCCGATCATGTCGATCCTGCTCAACAATTTCTCGATGGCGATCGAATTGAAGGTGATGCCGATCTCGACCGAGAAGTACCGTTCGACCGATATCTCCGGCGACTATGCCGCGATGGCCCGGGCCTTCGGCGGCTATGGCGAGCGGGTGACCAAGCCCGAAGACATCATCCCCGCGATCAAGCGCGGCATCCAGAAGACCAAGGAAGGCGTGCCGGTGCTGCTGGAATTCATCACCAGCAAGGAGACCGAGGTGTCGCGACCGGGGACGTGAGGAACCTCACACGCTTCGCCCACTTGATTTGACCTCGCCTGCGCAGGCAAGCTCCCTCCGCAAGCGGATCGGAGGGAGAGATGACGCGCATCCTGGTGCTGGGAGCCGGCTTTGCCGGTCTGTGGGCGGCGCTTGGTGCGGCCCGCAAGCGCGACGAGATCGGCGCGCGGGCTGAGGACACCGAGATTCTCGTCGTCGATCGCAACGCCTATCACAACATCCGGGTGCGCAATTACGAGGTCGATCTCGGCGACGTTGCACTGCCGCTCAAGGACCTGCTCGATCCGGTCGGCGTCAGGCACAGGGTGGCTGACGTCGCGGCGATCGATCCGGCGAAGCGCGAGGTCGTCGTCAAGACAGGCTCCGGCGCGGAGACGCTGAGTTACGACCGGCTGGTGCTGACGACCGGCAGCGAGCTGGTCCGCCCCGCGATATCGGGCCTTGCCGCACACGGCTTCGATGTCGACACCTTCGAAGCAGCCACGCGCCTCAACACGCATCTTGCCGCGCTTGGCAAGCAGCCGCCCTCGCCGGCCCGCGCGACGGTGGCGGTGGTCGGGGCAGGGTTCACCGGGATCGAGGTCGCGGCCGAGATGCCGGCCAAGCTCGCGCAGGCCGGCATCACCGGCGATCGCCGCGTCGTCCTGATCGATCCCAATCCGGTGGTCGGCGCGACATTCGGCGCGCATGGCCGTCCCGTCATCAACGAGGCGCTGGCGGCGCTCGGCGTCGAGACGCGGCTGAAGGTCAGGGTCAGCGCCGTCGGCGCCGACAGCATCACACTGGATAGCGGCGAGATCATTCCAGCCGCGACCGTGGTGTGGTGCGGCGGCATGCGCGCGAGCCCCCTCGCCGCGATGCTGCCGGTCAAGCGCGACGCGCTCGGCCGCATCACCGTGGATCATTGCATGCGCGCCGAGGGCCTCAACGGCGTGTTCGCCGCCGGCGACGTCGCCGCCTGCCTGATCGACGGCGAGCATCCGACCGTGATGTCGTGCCAGTTCGCGCGGCCGATGGGCCGCTTTGCCGGACACAATGTGGTCGCGGATCTGTTCGGCGAGCCCCTGCTGCCGCTCGATATCGATTGGTACGTGACGGTGCTCGATCTCGGCGCCTGGGGCGCGCTCTACACCACTGGGTGGGACCGAGAGGTGCACACCACGGGCGCAGCCGCCAAGCTCACCAAGCAAACCATCAACCAGCAGCGCATCTATCCGCCGCGTGACGGCGACCGCGCCACACTGCTCGCGGCCGCCGCGCCGACGATCCAGACCGCGCCGCCGACGCGGAAGTAATTTGCAGCTCACTCTCTCAAATCGTCATGGCCGGGCTTGTCCCGGCCATCCACGTCTTTATTCACGGCAGCACCAGAGACGTGGATGCCCGGGACAAGCCCGGGCATGACGAGTGTGTGGGATCACTGTCGCGCCGCGCTTACTGCGACAGCTTCACAAAATCCGGAAACTTCAGCTTCCCTTCCGCGATCGCCTTCGGCCAGACCGTGATCTGCTTGCCGCCCTGCCACTGGAACACGAGGCCGGTGACGGCGCCCGGACCGGACTTGATGCCGTGGGTGAACTCGTCGTTCTTGCCGTAGAACTGGATCTTGCCGATCGTGCCGTCGAAATCGGTCTTCTCGAGCTCGGCGACCATCTTGTCCGGATCGGTCGAACCGGCGCGCTGGATCGCTTCCGCGATGATGTAGACCTCGTCATAGGCGGTGTAGCCGGTATAGGCCGGCGGCGTGCCGAACTTGGCCTTGAAGGCGGCAGCGAACGGTTTTGTCTTCGGCGTCACCGCGACGTCGGGCGTCGCCACCGCGAGCGACGGCACGCCCTCCGCCGCGCCGTTGGTGTCGCCCCAGAAGGTCGGGCTCAGCGCCTGCGCGCTGATGCCGAACATCGGGATCGGCACCTGCTGGTTCTTCCACTGCACCGTCGGCTGCACGCCGACATGGGAGATGCCGGTGACGATCACGTCGGGCTTGGCGGCCTCCATCTTGTTGAAGATCGGCGTGAAGTCGGTGGTGTCGGGCGAGAAGCGGATGTGCTCGACGACCTTCAGCCCGGCCTTCGGCAGGCAGGCCTCGTAGCCGATGTCGAGCGGCTTGGTCCACGCCGCGTCCTCGCTCATGATCGCCACCGACTTGAACTTGAGCTGATCGACCAGCAGTTCCTTGGCTGCGTCGCAGACCAGCTGCGCCTGCGCTGCCGAGGTCAGGTAGCCGTGGAAGGTGTACTTGTTCTTCTCGTAGTCGTTGTGCACCGCCTTGGTGATCTCGTTGGAGGCGGCGCCGGGCGTGATCAGCGGCATCTTCAAACGCGAGGCCCACGGCTCGAGCGCCAGCACGACCTCGCTGATGTAACTCGCGATCACGGCGGAGACCTTGTCCTCGCTCACCGCGCGCTGGAACGCGCGCACGGAATCGGCCGACGAGCTCTTGTTGTCGTAGGTGACGATCTCGATCTTGCGGCCCATCACGCCGCCCTTGGCGTTGATTTCGTCGGCGGCGATCTGCGCGCCGCCCGGGGTTGCCGCACCCGCGATCGACTGCACCTCGGCGATGACGCCGATCTTGATCGGATCCTTGGACTGCGCATAGGCCGGTGCCGCGAGACACAGCGCCAGCGCCGAGGCCAACAGGCTGACGCGGGTGGCGGTTGAATATGCTGACATCGTGATCTCCCTTGCTTTGTTTTGTTATTCTTCAAACTTCGAACGTCAGAGAAAGTCCTTGCCGGCCTCCGCGGCGAACCGGCCCGGGTCGCCCTCCCAGACGATCCGCGCGTGCTCCAGCACATAGACGCGATCGGCATGCGGAAGCGCGAAGGTCACGTTCTGCTCGCCGAGCAGCACCGTGATCTTGGTGGTCTGGCGCAGCTTCTCCAGCGCCTTCGACAGCAGTTCGAGAATGACGGGCGCCAATCCGAGCGTCGGCTCGTCCAGGATCAGGATCTGCGGCTGCATCATCAGCGCGCGGCCGATCGCCAGCATCTGCTGCTCGCCGCCGGACAGCGTCTGCGCCATCTGGCCCTGACGCTCCTTCAGGATCGGGAACAGCTCGAACAGCCAAGCGAGCTGTTTCGCCCGCGCCGCGTCGTCGAGATGCTGGCCGCCGAGATCGAGGTTTTCCCGCACCGTCATCTCGCCGAACAATTCGCGGGATTCCGGGCATTGCACGAGGCCGGAGCGGGCGATCTTGGCCGGTCCCGTTCCGCGCAGTGGCTGCCCGCCGCGCAGGATCTCGCCGGTGTAGGGCAGGAAGCCCGAGATGGTGTTGAACAGCGTGGTCTTGCCGGCGCCGTTGAGGCCGACGATCGAGACGAACTCGCCCTCATGGACGTGGATCGAGACATCCTCCAGCGCCTGCGCCTTGCCGTAGTGCACGCTGACATTCTCGACCTGCAGCAGCGGCACCTTGTCCTTGAACGAGGTCTCGGGCCGCGCATGGGTCTCGATCGCGCCGCCGAGATAGACCCGCCGCACGGTCTCGTTCTTCATCACGTCCTCGGCGCGGCCGGTCGTGATCTCCTCGCCGAGATACATCGCAAGCACGCGGTCGACCAGCGCGGCGACGCTTTTGACGTTGTGGTCGACCAGCATCACCGCGCGGCCCTCGTCGCGGAAGCTGCGGATCAATTGCGAGAACACGCCGACCTCGGTGCTGGTCAGCCCGGCAAAGGGCTCGTCGACCAGCACCACTTTTGGATCGCGCGCGATTGCTTTCGCGAGCTCCAGCCGGCGCAGGTCGGCGAACGGCAAGGTCGGCGGGCGGCGGTCCATCACCGCGCCGAGGCCGACGCGGTCGGCGATCCACTTGGCGCGCTCGGTCAGCGCCTTGTCGGGAAACAGCATGAACAGGCTGTCGGGCAGCAGCGCGACCATGATGTTCTCCAGCACGGTCTGCCGGTTGAGCGGCCGCGAGTGCTGGAACACCATGCCAAAGCCCTTGCGCGCGATCTTGTGCGCCGGCAGCCCGGCGACGTTCTCGCCGTCGAACAGCACCTCGCCCGCGGTCGGGCGCTCGATGCCCATCACGCTCTTCATCGCGGTCGACTTGCCCGAGCCGTTCGGCCCGATCAGGCCGAGGATCTCGCCGGGGCGCAGCTCGAAGCTCAGATTCTTCACCGCGGTCAGGCCGCCGAACCGCTTGGTCAGGCCGCGAACTGCGAGTGTCGGAATAGTGGTCACAGTCTGATCCATTTAGGAGCGCGCCTCGCGTGACAGGGCCGCTCCGAGGAAACCGCCGGGGAAGAATAGCACGACGAGCAGCGCCACCGCCGAGACGATGAAGGTGGCGAGCTCGCCGGTCGGACGCAGGAATTCGCCGGCCACGATCAGGAAGATCGCCCCTAACGCCGCGCCCAGCACGGTGCGCCGGCCGCCGAGCACGGCCGAGACGATCACGTTCACGCCGACCGCGACGTCCACCACGGTGCCGACCGAGGCGGTGCCGAAGTAGAACACCAGCAGCGCCCCCGACAGCCCCGAGAAGAAGGCGCTGACGATGAAGGCCGCGAGCTTGTGCTTGACGATGTTGAAGCCGAGCGCGCCGGCCTGCACCGGATCCTGCCCGCTCGCCTGAAGCACGAGGCCGACGGGCGATTGCGACAGGCCATACAGAATAGCCGCGCTGATGGTCATGAAGCCGAGCGCGATCCAGTAATTGGCGCCGGCGTTGATGGTGATGACATCGGGGATGGTGAGCCCGATCTCGCCGCCGGTGAGGTCGGCGAACACCACGACGAAGTTCTGCAGCATCAAGACCGCGACCAGCGTGGTCAGGCCGAAATACGGTCCCCTCACCCGCAGCGCCGGCAGCGCCAGCACGAAGCCCGCGACAACCGAGGCCAACGCGCCGAGCAGGATGCAGAGATAGACCGACCAGCCGAACTGGTTGTTGAGGATGCCGGCCGTGTAGGC
>DASVOL010000313.1:0-1686 GCA_036383375.1 Bradyrhizobium sp.
GCCCTGCCCCTCCGGGTGCACCAGCACCGGATTGACCTCGATCTCGGCGATCTCGCTGGCATGCTGCGCCGCCAGCACTGAAATCTGCGAGATCAGCCGCGCCAGCGCCGCGACATCGGCTTTCGGCGCGCCGCGGAAGCCGTGCAGCAGCGGCCCTGCCTTCAGCGTCTCCAGCATCGCGGTCGCCTCTTGCGGACCCACCGGCGCCGGCCGATAGACCACGTCCTTGAACAGCTCGGTGGTGATGCCGCCGAGCCCCACCATCACCATCGGGCCGAAGGTCGCATCCGTCATGGTGCCGACGATGATCTCGACGCCCTTCTTGGCCATCGGCCCGACCAGCACGCCTTGGATTTTTGCTTCAGGTCGCGCCTTCTGCACGCTCTCCAGCATGTCGCGGTACGCCGTGAACGCCGCACCCTTGGCGGCGATGTTGACACGGACGCCGCCGACCTCGCTCTTGTGCGCGATCGCGGGCGACTGGATCTTCATGACCAGCGGAAATCCGGCCCGATCGATCGCCGTGTCGAGCCCGTCACGGTCGGTGACCAGCACCTCATCCGGCAGCGCGATGCCGGCGGCGCGCAGCAGCGACTTGCTGTCATACTCGGACAACGTCTTCGATGTGAGATGCACGGAAAGATCTTGTATCGGCGAAGCAGATGCCGCGATCTCCGGTGCAGGTTTGAAGCTCGCATAGTCCGCCAGCCGCCGCATCGCGACGCCGACATGGGTCAGCCCGGAGAGCACCACCACGCCCGACTTCGCCAGTTCCTGACGCGCGAAGTGCGACGGCAGCGTGTAGGAATAGAACACCACCGGTTTGTTCTGCGCCGCGACCAGAGGCTTCAGCTCGGCTTCCTTGAACGGCATCCGCGTCTCGCTCGACAGCGACAGCACGACCAGGGTCGCGTCCACTTCATCTGACGCGTCGAACAGCTCGATACTCTTCTGCAGGCCGCCGGAGGAGACGCCCTGCGCGGTCACGTCGACCGGATTGCCGGCTGCGCCATAGGACGGCATCCATTGCTTGATCTGGCTCTGGATCGCGACTGAGAGCTCCGGCACGCGCAGGCCCTGCATCGACACCGTGTCGGCGCCCCAGATGCCGGCGCCGCCGGACACCGTCAGCACCGCGACGCGGTCGCCCTTCGGCAGCGGATTAGTGGTCAGAACGGCCGCAATCGTCACGGCCTCGTCGAGGTCGTTGGAGACGATGAAGCCATATTTGGCGAAAACCGCGTCATAGGCTGCCGACCATCCCGCCATGCTCGCGGTATGCGAGGCTGCCGCGCGCTCGCCGGCGCCGGAGCGGCCCACTTTGGTGACGATGATGGGCTTCCTGAGCTCTGCCGCGCGCTTCGCCGCGGCCAAAAACTTGTCGACGTCGCGGATGCCCTCGATGAACAGCAGGATCACGTCGGTCGAGGGATCCTGCACCATGTAGTCGAGGAATTCGCCGGCGCCGAGATCGCTCTCATTGCCGGCGCTGACGACATAGCTGAGGGCAACACCGAGCGCCTTGGCGCGATGATAGATCGCAAAGCCGATTCCGCCGCTCTGCGCGACGATGCCGATCCGCCGCCGGCTCGCGACCAGCGCCGGCGCATCCGGCTTGACGTCGACGGTCGGGCTGAAGGTCGCGGCGACCTTCTGCACCTGGCTGTAGAAGCCTTCCGCATTCGG
>DASVOL010000314.1:0-4452 GCA_036383375.1 Bradyrhizobium sp.
AACCTGCGAGCTCTGCTTGTTCCAGGCCGGATGCAGGAACTCCGGGAATTGTTCGGTCTGGCTCTTCACCCAGTTGCGCTGGTCGTCGATCAGCGCGCGCCGCGTCGCCTCGTCGAGCCGCGGCTGCAACGCCTTCCAGGCGCGATTCAGCCGCTGGTCATTGTCGGCAAGATCGGGATCGGCGCAGGTCTCCTCGTCGGTCGCGGTTTCGGGCCGGGTGCAGTCGAAGGTCGGTGCGACGAACGCGGTGTCGGCCTTGTCGGATGCCGCATCCTTGCCGACGGCAAAATAGCTGCCGGTGACCTGCCACATCGACGAGCAGTCGTTGAACCCGTTCCAATCCTCGTCGTCGATGCTGCCGACGATCCGCAAGGTCTCGCCCTGGCGGCGGAGCTTGATTGAAGGTGGTTTGGCGGGGGTGGCCGTGTCTGCCTTGGGCTTGTCGGGCGGCGTCTCCGCCTCGATCACCACGGGGCCGGAGAGCCAGCCAGTGCGTGAAGGCTTCAGATCGGCGGTCAGCTTGCAGGTTCGCCGGCGGTCGCCGCCATAGTCGCCGCGCAGATCGGCGGCAAGGTGGTAGGCGCCGCCCTCGGTCGGTGTCAGCGTGATACTGCCGAAGGCATTGACCCAGTTGCCTGACATGCCCGGGCGGCCGGATGCCAGCCCGCCAAGCGCCGCCGCGCGGCGGCGCAGGGCCGCGGCAAAACCAGCTTTCAGTTCGTCCTCGTCGCTATCGGCAAGCACGTCCGCGGCGTCGATGATCATCTCGTTGAACCAGGCCTGGTCGCGCTTCAACAGCGGCCTGACGTTCGCCGGCAGCCTGGGAAGCGCCGCGTCGAATGCCTTGTCGATCTGCGCCACCAGCCTGTCATAGCCGGCCTTCTTGCAGTCCGCGGTCTTGATCCGGTTATCGCCGCCGTCGCCGCACAGGCTGATCGCGGTCGGCGCGCTGCTCGATGCGCGCAGGAAATCGTCCATCGCAAGAGACGGCCAGGAGGCGAGGACCGAGATGGCCGCGACGGCGGCCGCAAGCCGTGGGGAGCAAGGCATCGACGTCACCCGCAAGGCCGCGACATGCGGCCCTTGCGGCTTGGGTCGCCCGCCGCCCGCGCCGGGTTCAAAATGTCGGCGGCGTGCAGGCCGAAATCACCTCGCACGGCTTGGCGCCGATGCAGCGGAAGCGGTGCGGGCGGCGGCTTTCGAAATAATAGGCGTCGCCTGCGTTGAGCACCCGCCGCTCGTCGTCGACCGTGACCTCGAGCCGGCCCGAGACCACGATGCCGCCTTCCTCGCCTTCATGCACCAGCGGCACCCGGCCGGTGTCGCTGCCGGGCTCGTAGCGCTCTTTCAGGATCTGCAACGCCCGTCCGAACAGGCTGTCGCCGATCTGCAGGTAGGAGATCGGCTTCTTGCCGATCTCGGTCAGCTCGTCGGCGCGGTAGAACGCCTTGCGCGGTCGCTCCGGCTCAATCGCGAAGAATTCCGCAAGCCCCATCGGAATGCCGTCGAGGATCCGCTTCAGCGCGCCGACCGACGGGTTCATCTGGTTGGATTCGATCAGCGAAATCGTCGAGTTGGTCACGCCGGAGCGCTTGGCGAGCTCGCGCTGCGACAGCTTGTGCCGCGCGCGGATGAATCGAAGCCGACCGCCGATGTCGACGCTCATGACAGATCCCTGTTGCAGGTGTTGCGGATCGAACAAATCTTGGCAGACCGCCTCAGCAAGATCAATGGCTTGCGCTGCGACAGAAAAGGACTTGTTGAGTGCCCCGAAGAGTGGTCCGACTACGCATCCCCAGCCCATGGAGTGCGCCGTGACCGTTCATCAGATTCCGAACACCATCAAGACCGATTCGTTCTGGATGCCCTTCACGGCCAACCGGCAGTTCAAGAAAGCGCCGCGGCTGTTCTCCTCCGCCAAGGGCATGTACTACACCTCGGTCGATGGCCGGCAGGTGATCGACGGCTCCGCCGGTCTGTGGTGCGTCAACGCCGGCCATGGCCGCCCGCAGATCGCGGCCGCGGTCGAGCGCCAGCTGTCGACGCTGGACTTCGCGCCCTCGTTCAACATGGGCCACCCGCTGGCGTTCGATTTCGCCGAGCGCCTCGCCGAGATCGCCCCGAAGGGGCTGGATCGGATCTTCTTCACCAATTCGGGCTCTGAATCGGTCGACACCGCGCTGAAGATCGCGCTGGCCTATCATCGCGCCGCCGGCCAGCCGACCCGCACCCGTCTGATCGGCCGCGAGCGCGGCTATCACGGCGTCGGCTTCGGCGGCATGTCGGTCGGCGGCATGGTCGCCAACCGCCGCCAGTTCGCGACCCATCTGCCGGGCGTCGACCACATCCGTCATACTCATGATCTCGCCCGCAACGCCTTCGCCAAGGACCAGCCGGACCACGGCGCCGAGCTCGCCGACGACGTCGAGCGGATGGTCGCGCTGCATGGCGCGGACACCATTGCGGCCGTGATCGTCGAGCCGGTGCCCGGTTCGACCGCGGTGCTGCCGGCGCCGAAGGGCTATCTGCAGCGCCTGCGCGAGCTCTGCACCAAGCACGGCATCCTGTTGATCTTCGACGAGGTCATCACCGGCTTCGGCCGCCTCGGCGCGCCGTTCGCTGCCAACTTCTACGGCGTCACGCCGGACATGATGACGACCGCCAAGGGCATCACCAACGGTACCGTGCCGTGCGGCGCGGTGTTCGCCAGCCGCCAGGTCCATGACGGGCTGATGGTCGGCCCGGACAACGCCATGGAGCTGTTCCACGGCTACACCTATTCGGCGCATCCGGTGGCCTGCGCGGCAGGTCTTGCCACGCTCGACATCTACAAGGACGAGGGTCTGTTGACCCGCGGCGCCTCGCTCTCCGACTACTGGCGCGATGGCCTGCATTCGCTCAAGGGCCTGCCGAACGTCGTCGACATCCGCAATCAGGGCCTGATGGGCGCGGTCGAACTCGCGCCGCGCGATGGTGCCGTCGGCGCGCGTGGCTATGACGTCATGGTCGATTGCTTCAATCGCGGCCTCTACTTCCGCATGAGCGGCGATTCGCTCGCGCTGTCGCCGCCCTTGATCGTCGAG
The DNA here is from genome assembly GCA_036383375.1 of Bradyrhizobium sp. GTDB lineage: Bacteria > Pseudomonadota > Alphaproteobacteria > Rhizobiales > Xanthobacteraceae > Bradyrhizobium. The sequence continues at coordinate 3,084 of DASVOL010000314.1, forward strand.
AAGTCGCATATCGACGATATCGTCTCGATCCTCGGCGACGCCATCAAGCGCGTGGCCTGATAATTGCTAGCTAGATTCTAGCTAGCTCTACAAATTGCTGTCGCCGTTGCGAAGCAGAGTGGTTTCGCAGCGGCGATTGCGTTTTCGCTGCAGGATGTGAGGAAAAGTGAAGGTCCTTGTTCTCGGCAGTGGCGTGATCGGCGTCACCTCGGCCTATTACCTTGCGCGCGCCGGCCACGAGGTGACGGTGATCGACCGTCAGCCGAAGCCTGCGCTCGAAACCTCCTTTGCCAATGCCGGCGAAGTGTCGCCCGGCTATTCGTCGCCCTGGGCCGGACCCGGCGTGCCTGTCAAAGCGGTGAAGTGGCTTCTGATGAAGCACGGCCCGCTGGTGATCCGCCCGAAACTCGATCCCGTGATGTGGCTCTGGCTGCTGAAGATGCTGCGCAACTGCACCACGTCGCGCTACGCGGTGAACAAGAGCCGGATGATCCCGATCGCGGAATACAGCCGCGACTGCCTGCAGGCGCTGCGCAGCGAGATCGGCATCAAATACGACGAGCGCGCGCAGGGCACACTGCAGCTGTTTCGCGAGCAGGCCCAGCTCGACCACACCGGCGGCGACATCGCCGTGCTGAAGCAATATGGCGTGCCGTTCGAGGTGCTCGATCGCGAGGGCTGCATCAAGGCCGAGCCGGCGCTGGCCGGCGTGAAGCAGAAATTCGCCGGCGGGTTACGCCTGCCGCATGACGAGACCGGCGACTGCCACATGTTCACGCAGGCCTTAGCGCTTGAAGCCGAGAAGATCGGCGTGCGCTTCAACTTCAATGTAGGCATCGACGGCTTGAACGCGGATGCCACCCGCATCACCGGCGTTGCGACCAGCGCCGGCATGATGACCGCCGATGCCTATGTGTTGGCGCTCGGCAGCTACTCGCCGCATCTGGTGCGGCCGCTCGGCATCTCGCTGCCGGTCTATCCGGTGAAGGGCTATTCGATCACGGTGCCGATCAAGGACGCGTCCGGCGCGCCGGAATCGACCGTAATGGACGAGAGCTACAAGGTCGCGATCACCCGGCTCGGCGATCGTATCCGGGTCGGCGGCACCGCCGAGATCTCGGGCTATTCGACCAAGCTCTACGACGCGCGGCGCGCGACGCTGGATCATTCGCTGACCGATCTGTTTCCGCGCGGCGGCGATCTTCCCAAGGCGACCTTCTGGTGCGGTCTGCGCCCGATGACGCCGGACGGCCCGCCGGTGATCGGCGCGACCCGGTTTGCCAACCTGCACCTCAACACCGGCCACGGCACGCTCGGCTGGACCATGGCCTGCGGCTCGGGCCGGGTGCTGGCCGACATGCTCTCCGGC
>DASVOL010000315.1:0-8036 GCA_036383375.1 Bradyrhizobium sp.
GCTCGACTCCATCGTCGTCGCCGGCATCAACATCGACTGGCTGTCGCAGATCATGGGCAATCTCGGCGGCCAGCCCGGCATGTCGGCGGTTCTCGTCGACTCGACCGGCGTCGTGGTCGCAGCGCCCACGGATCATGCGAGTCTGATCGGCCGCTCGCTCGACACCATCCCCCTGATGTCCGCGATTGCGGAGAAGGCGCTGAGCTACGACGAACCGTCAGGTTCGGTGTCGTTCACGGCGTCCGACGGCGCGCAGCGCACGCTGAGCTTCGCCCGCATCGCCGGCACACAATCCCGCCTGATCGTGAGCATGGATGAGGCCAAGGTGACGGCGGCGATCAGCCGCGAGATCCGCACCGCTTATCTGCAGCTCGGCTTCGTCTGCCTCTTCGTTTTGTTGGGTGCCCTGGTCGGCGCGGAGCGGCTCGTCATCCATCCGATCGAGCTGATGACCAGCATGGCGCGGCGGTTCGGCGAGGGCGACTGGTCGGCGCGCGTCGCCAAGCACAAGCTGCCGTCGGAATTCGTGCCGCTGGCGCGCGCCTTCAACGCGATGGCGGCGCAGCTCAGCCAACGCGAGCGCGAGCTCGTCGCCTCCAACGACCGCCTCACCGTGATGGCCTCGATCGACGCGCTCTCGGGCCTTGCCAACCGCCGCGGCTTCCAGAGCCGACTCGATTTCGAGTGGCTGCGGGCGCAGCAATATGAATGCGAGCTGTCGCTGATGATGATCGATGTCGATCACTTCAAGCTCTACAACGACACCTACGGCCATCCCGAGGGCGACGTCTGCCTGACCCGGATCGGCGAGACGCTGGCCGGAATCGCCGCCGACACCATGGGCTTCGCCGGCCGCTATGGCGGCGAGGAATTCTGTCTGTTGCTGCCGAACACCGATGCCGCGCATGCGCTCGCGATCGGCGAGACGGTGCGCACCGCGGTCCTCGGCCTCGCCGTGCCGCACGCACCCTCGAGCCATTGCGTCGTCACCGTCAGCGTCGGCGTCGCCACGACCAAGCCGAACGAGACCCAGCGCCCCGGCGACCTGATCGAAGCCGCCGACGCCGCCCTCTACGCCGCCAAACGCCGCGGCCGCAACGCCGTGATCGAACACGGCTTCCTGCAGACGCTGGACGAAGCCGGGATGGCGCTGGCGAGCTGAGCGGCATCGCGGGAATGCGGAACCATGGCCACCAGCGACGCCGTACCTTCGGTGTCGTCCTGGCGAAGGCCAGGATTACGGGGGAGGCTCAAGGCGACGGCCCCTGCGACAGCAGCAGGGCGGCTGCGCGACCGGATCGGACGTTTGGAGCCCCCAAGCCGTTGACCCCATGGGCGATTTTGTGGCCTAGTCCGCCGTCCCCAAACGGGACCCGAAAATCACCCAAAGCCACCCAGAATCCCTGCGATTTCATGACCGCCGAACGCTACAACGCCCGTGAATCCGAGCCCCGCTGGCAAGCCACCTGGGACCAAAAGGCGATCTTCGCCTCCAAGAACGACGATCCGCGGCCGAAATACTACGTGCTCGAGATGTTCCCGTACCCGTCGGGGCGCATCCATATCGGGCATGTCCGCAACTACACGCTCGGCGACGTGCTGGCCCGCTTCATGCGCGCCAAGGGCTACAATGTGCTGCACCCGATGGGTTGGGACGCGTTCGGCCTGCCGGCGGAGAACGCCGCGATCGAGCGCAAGGTGGCGCCGAAGGCCTGGACCTACGACAACATCGCCGCGATGAAGAAGCAGCTCAAGTCGATCGGGCTGTCGCTCGACTGGGCGCGCGAATTCGCGACCTGCGACCCCAGCTACTACAAGCATCAGCAGAAGATGTTCCTGGACATGCTCGCCGCCGGCCTCGCCGAGCGCGAGAAGCGCAAGCTGAACTGGGATCCGGTCGACATGACCGTGCTCGCCAACGAGCAGGTGATCGACGGCCGCGGCTGGCGCTCGGGGGCTGTGGTCGAACAACGAGAAATGAGCCAGTGGGTCTTCAAGATCACGAAGTACTCGCAGGAGCTCTTGGAAGCGCTGGACGGGCTCGACCGCTGGCCCGACAAGGTGCGGCTGATGCAGCGCAACTGGATCGGCCGCTCCGAGGGCCTGCTGATTCGTTTCGCGCTGGATCCGGCGACGACGCCGGCCGGCGAGAACGAGCTGAAGATCTTCACGACGCGGCCGGACACGCTGTTCGGCGCAAAATTCATGGCGATCTCGGCGGACCATCCGCTGGCGCAGGCCGCTGCCGCGAAGAACCCGAAGCTCGCCGAGTTCATCGCCGACATCAAGAAGATCGGCACCGCCCAGTCGATCATCGACACCGCCGAGAAGCAGGGCTTCGACACCGGCATCAAGGCGGTGCATCCGTTCGATCCGAACTGGAAGCTGCCGGTCTATGTCGCGAACTTCGTGCTGATGGAATACGGCACCGGCGCCATTTTCGGCTGCCCGGCGCACGACCAGCGCGACCTCGACTTCGTCAACAAATACGGCCTCGGCAATGTGCCGGTGGTCTGCCCCGAGGGCCAGGACCCGAAGACGTTCGTCATCACCGACACCGCCTATGACGGTGACGGCCGCATGATCAATTCGCGCTTCCTCGACGGCATGACGATCGAAGCGGCCAAGGAAGAGATTGCGAAGCGGCTGGAGAGCGAACTGCGCGGTAATGCGCCGGTCGGTGAGCGGCAGGTGAACTTCCGGCTGCGCGACTGGGGCATTTCGCGCCAGCGCTATTGGGGCTGCCCGATCCCGGTGATCCATTGTCCCAAGTGCGACGTCGTGCCGGTGCCCGACGATCAGTTGCCGGTGACGCTGCCGGAGGATGTCAGCTTCGACCGGCCGGGCAACGCGCTCGACCATCATCCGACCTGGAAGCACGTCAACTGTCCGAAGTGCGGCGGCAAGGCGGTGCGCGAGACCGACACCATGGACACCTTCGTGGATTCGTCGTGGTACTTCGCGCGGTTCACCGATCCCTGGAACGCGACCGCGCCGACCACGCCCGCGGTCGCCAACCGGATGATGCCGGTCGACCAGTATATCGGCGGCGTCGAGCACGCGATCCTGCATCTGCTCTACAGCCGCTTCTTCACCCGCGCGATGAAGGCCACCGGCCACATCGACATGAGTGAGCCGTTCGCCGGCATGTTCACCCAGGGCATGGTGGTGCACGAGACCTACCAGAAGGCCGACGGCAGCTGGGTGACGCCGGCCGAGGTCAAGATCGAGGTCGGCGGCAACGGCCGCCGCGCGGTGCTGCTGGCGACCGGCGAGGACATCGAGATCGGTCCGATCGAGAAGATGTCGAAGTCGAAGAAGAACACCGTCGACCCCGACGACATCATCGCAAGCTACGGCGCCGACGTCGCGCGCTGGTTTATGCTGTCGGACTCGCCGCCGGATCGCGACGTGATCTGGAGCGACGAGCGCGTGCAGGGCGCCTCGCGCTTCGTGCAGCGGCTGTGGCGGCTGGTGAACGAATCGGCCGAGATCGCCAAATCGGCGCCGGCGGCCCGGCCGGGCACGTTTGGGCCCGAGGCGCTGGCGCTCCGCAAGGCGGCCCATGGCGCGCTCGACAAGGTGTCGTCCGGGATCGAGCGGCTGCATTTCAACGTCTGCCTCGCCCATATCCGCGAATTCGCCAATGCGCTGGCCGAGGTGCTGGCGAAAGGCGACAAGCCGGCGCCCGATGTCGCCTGGGCGGTGAAGGAGGCCGCGACCATCCTGGTTCAGCTGTTCTCGCCGATGATGCCGCATTTGGCCGAGGAGTGTTGGGTGGTTCTGGGCCAGTCCGGGCTGGTTTCCGAGGCCGATTGGCCGCAAATCGAACGCGATTTGCTGGTCGAAGACAGCGTGACCCTCGTCGTCCAGGTCAACGGTAAAAAACGAGGTGATGTTACCGTGCCACGGGCGGCGCAAAATGCGGATATAGAGGCTGCCGTTTTGGCGCTCGATGCGGTAAAAGCCGCCTTGGGCGGCAAACCCGTCCGCAAGGTGATCGTGGTGCCCATGAGGATCGTCAATGTTGTCGGCTAGGATCAGGATCGCCGCCCGGCTCGTGGCCGTGGCAGCCTTGGCCGCGCTGACGGCCGGTTGCTTCCAGCCGATGTATGCCGAGCGCACCCTCGACGGTCAGTCGTCCGCCTTGCGCGACAAGCTGATGGGCGTCGAGGTTCCGCCGGTTGACAAGGCGAACGCGTCGCGTGAGGCCCGGGTCGGCGTCGAGGTCCGCAACGCCCTCGCCTTCAAACTCTACGGCACCGCCACCGGCGCGCCGCCGACGCACCGGCTGGTCCTGCGTTTCTATACCAGCCGCTCCTCGCTGATGATCGACCCGACCACCGCGCTGCCGACCAGCGAGAACTACGGCATCGATGCCCAGTTCAACCTGATCGAGATCGCGTCGAACAAGTCGGTGATGACCGGCACCACGTTCTCGCGCGTGTCCTATGACATGCCGGGCTCCTACCAGCGGTTCGCCCGCACCCGCGCCCTCCGCGACGCCGAGGACCGCGCCGCGCAGGAGATCGCCGACAACATCCAGACCCGCCTCGCCTCCTTCTTCTCAGCCGGGACCTGATCGCCGCATTGGTCGCGCTTCGCGGAAAAGAGATCGACAGCTTCCTCGCCCGGCCTGACGCGGGTCGTCCGATCATCCTGCTTTACGGCCCGGACTTAGGCCTGGTGCGCGAGCGCGCCGATGCGCTGATGGCGTCCGCCGTCGACGACCCCAACGATCCGTTCTCGCTGGTGCGGCTCGATGGCGACGAGCTCGCCGCCGAGCCGTCGCGGCTGGTCGATGAAGCCATGACGGTGCCGCTGTTCGGCGGCCGCCGCGCCATCCGCGTTCGCGCCGGCTCGCGTAATTTCTCAAGCGGCGTCGAGACGCTGACCGAGACCCCAGCACTCAAGGATTGCCGCATCGTGATCGAGGCCGGCGAGCTCAGGCCGGAATCGCCGCTGCGCAAGATCTGCGAGCGCGCCAAAAGTGCGGTCGCGATCGGCTGCTATCCCGACACCGAACGCGACCTGACCAAGCTGATCGAGGACGAGCTGCGCGTCTCCAACCTGCGGCTCGCACAGGACGCGCGCGCGGTGCTGATGTCGCTGCTCGGCGGCGATCGCATGGCCTCGCGCAACGAGCTGCGCAAGCTTACGCTGTTCGCGCATGGCAAGGGCGAGATCACGCTCGACGACGTGATGACGGTGGTCTCCGACGCCTCCGAGCTGAAGCTCGATCCGATCGTCGACGGCGCCTTCGCCGGCAATGCAGCGCTGGTGGAAAGCGAGTTCACCAAGGCGATGGTCGCCGGCACCTATCCCGGCGTGATCATCTCGGCCGCGCAGCGCCAGGCGGCGTGGCTGCATAAATCGGCACTCGCGATCGCCGACGGCACGCCGGCGTCGACCGTGCTCGAAGGCGGATTTCCGCGGCTGCATTTCTCGCGCAAGCCGGCGGTCGAGATCGCGCTGCGCAATTTCACGCCGCCGCGGCTGGTGAACGTGATCGATCAGCTCGCGACCGCAGCGCTCGACATGCGCAAGCAGGCCGCGCTCGCCGCCGTCATCGCGCAGCGTGCGCTGCTCTCGATCGCGGCGAATGCGAAGCGGCGGGGATAGCGTACGATATTGGAAAGACGTCATTGCGAGCGAAGCGAAGCAATCCATCGCTCCGCACCCGCGGAAGGATGGATTGCTTCGTCGCTGTCGCTCCTCGCAATGACGGTGGAGGCAGACCCGCGGAGCTAACCGCCCTCCAGCCGCCGCACCACCTCGTCGAGCTGCTCGAGGTTGCGGTAGCTGATCTGCACGGTGCCGCCGGGATCGCGATGGCTCACCGTGACGGCAAGGCCGAGCGCATCGCTGACGCGCTTCTCCAGCGCCAGCGTGTCGGCGTCCTTGTCGACCTTGGCCGCGGCGCTGCTCCGCGGCTTCTGCGGCTTGCGCTCCGGCACGCCCTCCTCGTGCGCCAGCGCCTCGGCCTGGCGAACGTTGAGGCCCTCGGCGACGATGCGCTTCGCGGCGGTGAGCGGATCGGGCACGCCGATCAGCGCGCGGGCGTGGCCGGCGGAGAGATCGCCCTTCGAGATCAGCGCCTGCACTTCAGTGGGCAGCTTGGTCAGCCGCATCATGTTGGCGACATGGCTGCGGCTCTTGCCGACGATCTTGGCGATGTCTTCCTGGCTGCGTTTGAACTCGTCGGCGAGCGCGTGATAGCCCAGCGCCTCTTCCATCGCGTTGAGGTCTTCGCGCTGGACGTTCTCGATGATCATGATCTCGAGCGCGTCGGCATCAGAGACCTCGACCGGCACGATCGGGACTTCATGCAGCCCGGCAAGCTGCGAGGCGCGCCAGCGGCGCTCGCCGGCAATGATCTCAAAGCGGTCCTGCACGCCCTTGATGGCGCGCACCACGATCGGCTGGATCACGCCGCGCGCCTTGATCGAATCGGCGAGCTCGCCGAGCTCGGCGTCGGCGAAGCTGCGCCGCGGATTGCGCGGATTGGCCTTGAGGAATTCGATCGGCACCTTGCGCTGCGTGCGCGGCCGCTCGACATGCGCGGCCGCCTCGCCGCCGACATCTCCGATCAGGCTTGCCAGCCCGCGCCCCAGTCGCGAACGCGCTTCATCGGCCATTGTTGCGAGCTCCCTTGGATTCACACGCAGTACTCCAGACTTGAATTTCAGAATCGTCGGATGGGCCGCGCGCAGCAAAGCCCATCACGGCACGCGACGAGAGTGATGGGTTTCGCTTCGCTCTACCCATCCACCGCATCGTCAATGCGTGCGCAGCTCGCGCTCGCGCTGGATCACTTCGGTGGCCAGCTTGAGATACGCATCGCTGCCGGCACATTTGAGGTCGTAGACCAACACGGGCTTGCCGTAGGACGGCGCTTCCGAAATGCGCACGTTGCGCGGGATCATGGTGTCGTAGACCTTGTCGCCCATGAACTGGCGCACGTCGGCAACCACCTGGTTGGAGAGGTTGTTGCGCGAGTCGAACATGGTCAGCACGATGCCGTGGATCGACAGCGTCGGATTGAGCGTCGAGCGCACCTGCTCCACGGTCTGCAGCAATTGCGACAGACCTTCGAGCGCGAAGAACTCGCATTGCAGCGGCACCAGGATCGCGTCCGACGCCGCCATCGCATTCACCGTGAGCAGATTGAGCGAGGGCGGGCAGTCGATCAGCACGTAGGTGTAGTCGGCTTCCGGCGAGACGTTGTTGTTCAATCCTGCGATCGCATCGCGCAGCCGGAACGCGCGGCCCGGCGTGGTGCCGAGCTCGAGCTCGAGGCCGGAGAGGTCCATGGTGGAGGCGGCGATGTGCAGCCGCGGCACGGCAGTCGCGACCACGGCATCGCGCAGCGGCGCTTCGCCGATCAGCACGTCGTAGGTCGAGCAGTTGCGGCTGCGGCGATCGATGCCGAGCCCGGTCGAGGCGTTGCCCTGCGGATCGAGATCGACGATCAGGACACGCTCGCCAATCGCAGCGAGTGCGGTGCCAAGATTGATCGCTGTGGTGGTCTTGCCGACGCCGCCCTTCTGGTTGGCAAGCGACAGGATGCGCGGATGGCCAGGCGCCTGGAGCGCCTTATCCCCTTGATAAACCTCGTCCATCACCGTCATACCAAAATACCATTTACTTTTGCGGAGTCCCCTGGCGCCGCTCGATTGACCCGAGTTCGACGATCCAGCCCTGTCCGCCGGTCCGGCTGGAGTGTAGCTTTGGCTCAATATTCCAATATTTAGTGGCCTCGGTCAATTCGGCCTCTACATCTTGCCCCTTCAAAAACAGCGCCTTGGCGCCCCTTTTGACCCACGGCTCTGCAAAGCCGATGAGTTGATGTAACGGAGCCAGCGCCCGCGCGGTGACGCAATCGATCGGGCCTGCGATTCTATCCACAGTATCCCCGATATCAGCCAGATGCACCGTCCCTGGTGACGCCGTGACCCGTATCGCCTCGCGCAAGAATGCAGCCTTCTTGGCGATTCGCTCAACCAGATGGATCCGCGCGCCTTGTGTCTCGGCCA
>DASVOL010000316.1:0-2145 GCA_036383375.1 Bradyrhizobium sp.
ACGAATGCGCGCGCCTTGGCAGTCGCGGCGCGCCCGGTCGGAAGCACGGCCCAGAGGTCGAGCGCGGGCAGGCTCCACTCCGGCAGGACCGCACGCACGGCGCCCGCCTGGAGTTCGGGGGTGAACATCCATTCCGAGGCGATCGCGAGCCCGGCATCGGCGAGCACCGCAGCCCGGACGCCTTCGGCTGCCGTGACCCGCAACCGGCTCCGGACGGTGACGGCGAGTTCAGTGCTCTCGCGCTGAAACGACCACACGCTACCTTCGCGGAGATAAACGACGGCCTGGTGCCGGCTCAGTTCACTCGGCGTTGCCGGCATGCCGGCGCGGTCGAAATAGGCCGGCGTGCCCAGCACGAGGCGCTTGCATCGCGCGACACGGCGTGCGGTCAGCGTCGAATCCGCCATGTTGCCCATCCGGAGCGCGACGTCGATGCCTTCCTGCACGAAATCGATCTGGCGGTCGTCGAGCACGACTTCGAGCTCCAGCTCCGGGTGCTGCGCGAGAAAATTCGGCAGCATCGGAATGAGATGGATCCGGGCGAAGGTAACGGCGGCGCAGATCCGCAATCGTCCCTTGAGGCCAGCTCCCGCGCCGCGCGCCGCGATCTCGGCCTCGGCCGCCTCTTCAAGCGCGCGCCTGGCGCGCTCGAGATAGCCGAGCCCCGCTTCAGTCGGGGTGAGGCCATGGGTCGAGCGCGTGAGCAGCTTGACCCCGAGAAATTCCTCGAGCTGCGCGACCGATTTCGACACCGCCGGCTGGCCGACCCGGAGCTGCCGCGCGGCTCCGGAGAACGAGCCGGTCTCGACCACCCGCACGAACGTCTCCATCGCCGCCAGACGATCCATGGCTATTCTCCACAGGAATGAGCGATCATGCCCATCCTGTCACGGTCCAAGGCGATTGGCCATTTTCGGGCGCGGGCCGGCAGCGAAGCTGGCAGGCTACGACTTGCGATGCCTGGCGTTGACCGCGATCGCGGCGGCGGCGGTGCGGTTCTCGACGCCGAGCTTGGCGTAGATCTGCTCGAGGTGCTTGTCGACGGTGCGCGGGCTTAAGCCCAGGATCTGCGCGATGTCGCGGTTGGTCTTGCCCTTGGAGAGCCAGGACAGCACCTCGCCCTCGCGGGTGGTCAGGCCGAGCTCGCTGGAGAACTCGGCCGGCATGTCGCCGCTGGTGTCCTTGGCCAGCCGCAGCAGGAATTCGTTGGGCCCGAGCTTGCCCATGAATTGCAGGCGAAGCTGCTCGTTGCCGGGGAAAGACGCCACCGTCGCGGTCTTCGCTCCGGCCTTGCCTTTCTGCGCCTGGTCGAGCCATTGCGGCATCGGCTCCGGCAGCACGAAATTGTCGGCGGCGTCGGCGAGCGTATCGGACAGCAGTCGCTGTGCCTGCGGCGTCGCCCATAGCAGCGCGCCTGCACTGTTGACCGCGAGCAGATAGCGGCCGGAGACGTCGAGCGCGGCGCGGGCACTCTGGGTCATCCGCGCATTGGCGAGGTGCACCCGGATGCGCGCCAGCATTTCTTCGACCACGATCGGCTTGGTGACATAATCGACGCCGCCGGCCTCCAGCCCGCGCACGATGTGCTCGGTTTCGGCCAGCCCCGTCATGAAGATGATCGGGACGCCGTCGAGCCCGGCGTCGCGCTTCAGCCGCCGGCAGGTCTCGAACCCGTCCATGCCGGGCATCACGGCATCGAGCAGCACGATATCGGGGGTGATCTGGTCGACGATGCGCATCGCGGAGGCGCCGTCGAGCGCGACCATCACGGTCATGCCGGCGCCGTCGAGCGCGTCGGTCAGCAGGCGCAACGTCTCCGGCGAGTCGTCGACGACGAGCGCGACGTCGCGCTTTCGCTGTTCAATGGTCATAGCTGTGCAATGTCTTCAACGTCGCCATATATTGATCAAGATCGAACCGGTCGATCAGCGTGCGCATCTGGCCGACGAAATCGGCATGTTCGGGACATTCGTTGCCGATCTCGTCGAGCTTGAGCTGGATCGCCCTGATATAGCCGAGCTGGCCGAGGCTGATCAGCTCTTCGACATATTTCACCGGTGGGCGCGAACCCGTGTCGGGCTTCCATTGCGGGGGTGGAATCTGCTCGGCCTCATATTGCCACTCGATCTTGAGCAGCTGGCGGAT
>DASVOL010000317.1:0-1868 GCA_036383375.1 Bradyrhizobium sp.
AGGCGCGCGCCGCCTACGCACGCGCCGCCGAGCAGTCGACCAGCTATTACGGCCAGCTCGCGCGCGCCAAGCTCGGCCTGCCGCAGATCGAATTGAACAGCGCGCCGCGCGGCCGCGGCGCCGACCGGCTGGAGATCGTGCGCGCGGTCGGGCTGCTCTATGAGATCGACGCGCGCGAGCTCGCGATCCCGATCTTCGGCGACATGGGCGACAATGGCGATCCGGAAGCGCTGGCCGGCCTCGGCGAGCTCACCGCGCGCCATGGCGATGCCCGCGGCATGCTGCTGATGGGCAAGGCCGCGCTCAATCGCGGACTGCCGTTCGACCACTACGCCTATCCGGTGAACGGCATTCCATCGTTCCGCCAGGTCGGACCGGAGGTCGAGCAGAGCGTCGTCTACGCGATTGCGCGCCAGGAGAGTGCGTTCAATCCGGCCGTGGTGTCGCCGGCCCAGGCCTACGGGTTGATGCAGGTGACGCCGGACGCCGGACGCTACGTCTGCAAGCGCGCCGGCATCGGCTTCGATCTGAACCGGATGAAGACCGACCCGGTCTACAACGCGATGCTCGGCGCAGCCGAGCTCGGCGGTCTGCTCGAGGACTATCGCGGCTCCTACATCCTGACCTTCGCCGCCTACAATGCCGGCCGCGGCAGCGTGAAGAAGTGGATCGAGCGCTACGGCGACCCGCGCGATCCCAAGGTCGACGCTGTCGACTGGGTCGAGCTGATTCCGTTCTCGGAGACGCGGAACTACGTCCAGCGGATCATGGAGAACCTGCAGGTCTACCGCGCCCGGTTCGGCGGCGGCACCAGATTGCAGATCGACGCCGACCTGCGCCGCGGCGCCAGCGTGGAATGAGCCGGCGCGGCCGGTTTTCAACAAGTCTTGCGAGGGACGGCGTTCAGGCCCAGCAAAAATCAAACTAACTTATTGTTATAGTTAGTGTTTTATCCATCGACCGGGCCCGCACCTGCAAGCCGCGGCCGCATATAGAGGCTCTGCGCCCGGTTCAGGACCGCCGGCGGCTGAGCTGCCACCAAATCACCTTGTCGCAATCTGAATCTGCCGCTTGCGGCTCAGCGCCCACTCGGGCATATCGGCGCCATTGGAGAGGTGGCCGAGTGGCTGAAGGCAACGCTTTGCTAAAGCGTCATACGGTCTCAAGCTGTATCGAGGGTTCGAATCCCTCCCTCTCCGCCACCCTGCGCCTGTCGAGCAGGCCCCTGTAGCGCCCTGCAGACCGGGTGCCGCTGGTCTCCGACACCCCATTTCGATCCGATGGTTCGCTAGCCGCCCAAGCCCTGTCTGCCTGAACCCGGTTGTCACCTCCGCGTGAACGAAACATCATTTCCGACGCATCGAAGCGAGCGCGAAACAAACCGCGCGCAGCATCGCTGTGTTTTCCATCACCTGAATATTTCCGGAGTAAGGCCATGCAGCAGGACAGTGGCATTCAATTCCAGGATATCGACCAGGTTTTGCGTAACGCCCAGCTTCGCCGATCCGCCGATCTGGGTCCCCTGTTACGGCAGGGCTTCTCATCCAAGGCCAGCAGGTTCGTCATCGCGACTTCGCTGGCTTGCATGGTTGTCGTGCTGGCGATCGTTGCTGCCCCACGGCCCGTCTCGAGCGCTGCGCTTGGCAGCGATTGGCAATGCAGCAAGGCAGCGTTCGTCCTGACGACCTGCCGTCAAGCCGAACCAGCGCGCTCTTAGCAAGCGGCCTCGAATGGTCGCGACGTCGATCGGCTGGCGAAACCATTCGGCCGGCGACGCCGTAGCTCGACGGCTGGCCCATTCTTCCATTTTGGTATCGCGGGCCGGCTGAGGCCGTTCGGTCTATCCCAGTCACGAACGGCCTCACTTT
>DASVOL010000318.1:0-20591 GCA_036383375.1 Bradyrhizobium sp.
GGTGTGAAACAGACCACGGCGCGGTTCGTCGGGTTGTCGGTTCTGTCGATGATCCTGTTTGGCGGGACCCGCAGCCAGAATGGCGCCGACAACTTCCAGCGACCATCGATCAATACCTCGTAACCGTCCCGGTCCTGTCGGAACTCCACCGTCCTGCAATCCGCAATCGAGCAACATGATGCACCGGTCCCTGGTTGCTTCAGGCTCTCGAACCATGGGGAGAGCGCTGGATCTGCGTTATCGGGTCGTGCTGCGATCGCGGCCTGACCCAGAGCGAGTCCGATGGTAACGGCGATTGTCGGGCCAACCCTCCCAGCTATCTCGCGATATGCCGTCGACGCCGACAAAAGGGTAACCCTCCGCTGCCGGCCGGAGATTAGCGCCCACTCGGCTGTTCGGAAAGTTTGACGCAATTGCCGCAGTGCACGTGTGGAAGTGTGACACCGGAACCGCGCAACGCATTCGATGTCGTCCCTGCGAAAGCAGGGACCCATAACCACCGACCGTCTTTCTTGTGCGATCGTGGAACGACGAGTCCCGTTCATCACACCCGCTGCGGAGTATGGGTCCCTGCTTTCGCAGGGACGACGAATGGAGAGGGCTCCCCGGCTAATCCGCAGCCCGCTCGCGCAGCCGCTGCGCGTAGACGTTGATGATCAGCGCGGCAAGCAGGATCAGGCCGCGGATCAGGATCTTCAGGAAGCTGTCGATATTGACGTGGTCGAGGCCGTTGTTGAGCACGCCGAGCACGAACAGGCCGACGATGGTGTTGCCGATGCCGCCGCGGCCGCCGAACAGGCTGGTGCCGCCGACCACGACGGCCGCGATCGAATCCAGGAGATAGGTGTCGAATTCGTTCTGCTGCGCGCTGCCGAAATGCGCGACGCCGAGCATGCCGCCGATCCCCGAGCAGACCGCCGAGATCACCATCACGCTGCCGAGGATCAGCTTGACGTTGAGGCCGGCAAATTCGGCGGCCTCGCGGTTGCCGCCGACCATGTAGACGTAGCGGCCGAACCGCGTGTAGGTCAGCACCAGATGGCCGCCGAGCAGCATCACCGCCGCGACGATCACGATCCAGGGGATGCCGCCGATCGATCCCGAGCCGAGCGTCGTGATCAGCGGCGGCACCTTGTAGGCGATCTGGCCGCGCACCAGGAGCGCCGAGACGCCGGCCGCGATCTGCATCATGGCGAGCGTCATGATGAAGGAGGGGATGCCGATCACGGTCAGGCCCAGCGCGTTGACGAGGCCGAGCAGCGCGCACAGCGCCAGCGCCAGCAGGATCGCGGCAAAGCCCGGCATCGGTACGTTGGCGATGTTGACGTAGGACTCCTGCAGCGTGAAGTACGCCACCGCGATGCCGGTGACGTTGGCGATGCTGGCGATCGACAGGTCGATCTCGGCGCACAGGATCACGAAGGTGAGGCCGACCGCGATGATGCCGGTGACCGACACTTGGGTGAGGATATTGCCGAGATTGTCGATGGTCGCAAACGACGGGCTCGCGATCGCGAAGAAGCCGCTGAGGAAGATCAGCGTCAGGAACGGCGCGATGTTTCGCATCTGCGAGCGCAGGAACGGCGCTAGCCCGCGCGGCCGCTTGTGATCGGCTGGGCTCGTCGCGCTGTCACTGCTCGCCATCATCCCACTCCCTTAAGCGCGCTGAGCTGGTCATCGCGCTTTCTCCAATTGTTTGAGCATGATCTCGTCGGAAAACCACTTCGCACTTTTCCGGATCATGCTCTAGGCCGCCTCGAGCAGCCGATCCTTGCTGACCGCTTCGCCGGCGAATTCGCGCACCACCGCGCCGCGCTTCAGCACCAGGATCCGGTCGGCCAGCGACAGCACCGTCTCCGGCTCGGTCGACAGCACGATGATCGCCAGTCCCTTGGTGCGGAGGTCGCGCACGATGTTGATCACGTCGTTCTTGGCGCCGACATCCATGCCGCGGGTCGGCTCGCACAGCACCAGCAAGCGCGGCGGGTGGGTCAGCCATTTCGCCAGCGCCACCTTCTGCTGATTGCCGCCGGAGAGCATGCCGAGATCGAGGCCGACCACCGGCGGCCTGATCTGCAACTGCTCGACCTGGTGCTGGGCGATGGCGCGCTCGCGCACCGGCTTGAGCAGCAGCGCCGAGATCTTCTCGAGGATGCTGATCGAGATGTTCTTGTAGACTGGCTCCTGGTGGAACAGCATGGCGCGGCGGCTCTCCGGCACCAGCGCAACGCCGGCCCGCCGCGCCGCCGCGGTGCTGCGGAAGCTCTTGGCGGCGCCGTCGACGACAAGCGTTCCGCCGTCCGGCCTGAGCTTGCCGAACAGAATCCGCGAGAGCTCCAGTTGGCCGCAGCCCATGAAGCCGTAGATGCCGAGCACCTCACCGGCGCGGGCCTCGAACGAGACGTCCTGCAGGCTGCGGCGGAGCGAGAGCTGATCGACCTTCAGCACCGTCGAACCGCCACCCGGTTGCGGGAGCATCAGGTTATCGGTGTAGCTGTGTTCCAGCGTCTCGCCGCCGCGGCCGATCATGGCCTCGATCAGCGCGCCCTTGGTGGTGTCGGCGGAGGCGGTCTCGGCGATCTTCCGCCCGTTGCGGAAAACCGTGACCACGTCGGACACCCGCAGGATGTCCTCGATGAAATGCGAGATGAAGACGATGCTGGTGCCCTCGTCACGAAGCTTGTGCAGCGTCGTGAACAGGCGCTCGACCTCGGGTGGGGAGAGCGCGGAGGTCGGCTCGTCGAGGATGATGATGCGCGCGCCGGAGAACAATACGCGGGCGATCTCGATCAGCTGCTGCAGGCCGATCGGCAGGTCGCCGAGCCGGGTCATCGGATCGACGTCGATGCCGAACCGGGACAACTGCTCGCCGGCCTCGCGGGCCATCCGCCGCCATTGCACGAAGCCGAGGCGGTTGGTCGGCTGGTTGCCAAGGAAGACGTTCTCGGCGACCGTGAGATCGGGCGCGACGCTGAGCTCCTGATGCACCATGCCGATGCCGGCGGCATGGGCGTCGCGGGTGGAGCGGAACCGGGTTTCCTTGCCGTCGAGCACGAAGCGGCCGGAGAACTCCGGGTGCACGCCGGCGATGATCTTCATCAGCGTGCTTTTTCCGGCGCCATTCTCGCCGACGAGACCATGGATCTCGCCGGGGTGCAGCGCGAAGTCGACCCCACGAAGGGCTTCGACACCGCCGAAGGCCTTCGTGATCTGGTTCAACTCGAGGATCGGGGAGCGTCCCTGCGACATGCGGACCGCTCAGATCAGGAAGTGATCCTCCATCCATTGCATGCCGGCGGCGTTGGCCTTGGTCACGACCGGACCATCGGTCACGACGTTCTTCGGAATGCCCTGGCCGCTCTTCTCGCCGCCGACCACGGCCGCGACGCCCGCGACGATCGCGCCGCCATGGATGCGGCAGGACGGATTGCGGACGGTTGCGAACATGCGGCCTTCGCTCACCGCCTGGATCGCCGGTGGCATTGCGTCGACGCCGCCGATCAGGATGTTGGTGCGGTTGTGCGCCTTCATGATGTTGGCGGCCGCGAGCGCCATGTCGTCATTGTGGAAGAATGCCGCGTCGATCTGCGGATATTTCGTCAGATAGGTTTCCCAGAGCCGGGCGGTCTTGGAGACGTCCCAGTCGGCGGGCTGGGTGTCCAGCACCTCGATGTTCGGGAACTGCTTGACGACGGAGTTGAAGCCCTTGGCGCGGCCCTGCGCGCCGGTGTGGCCGAGCGCGCCTTGGGTCATGATGACCTTGCCCTTGCCGCCGATCGCGTTGCACAGCGCCTGCGTCACCGAGGCGCCCATGAACTCGTTGTCGGGGGCGAGGAACGAATGGACGTTGATCTGGTCGAGCGGCGCGATCAGCGTGTCCATGTCGATCACCGGGGTGCCGGCGTCGATCATCTTCTGCACCGGCTGGGTCAGCGTGCCGATGCCGAACGCCTGGATCGCGACGAAATCCCATTTCTGCGACGCCATGTTGTCGATCGCGGCGCGCTGTTTGACGGCATCGAGCTGGCCGTCGAACCAGGTGACCTCGACGTTGAACAGCTTGCCCCAGAACTCGGCGGCCTGCTTGCCCTGCGCGCACCACGTCGCCTGCAATCCGGCATTGGAGAACGCGGCCTTCAGCGGCTTTTCCGATCGTCCCATTTCGGCTGCGAGCGCAGACGTCGTCATGCCCAATCCGCCGATCAGGCCGGCCGCAGCGCCGCCTGCCGCCGCCAATTGCAGAAGGTCGCGCCGCGTCGTCGACGCCTTGTCCATCCCCTTGTCAGTGTCTGGCATTGTTTGCTCCCTCTTCGTTTTTCTGACCGTCGGCGTCAGTTGCACGCGCCGCGGATAAAGGGAGTGTGTCACAATCGGAACGGTGGCGCTACGCCCTCGCGTCCACGGGATGTTTCTGTTGCAGCACGATGGCCTCGATGTCGCGAAGCAGCTTGTGCCACGCAGCATCGATCTCGTCAGACCATTGCTTGCCGAGAATCTCGCGCAAGCAGTCGGCGATCACGGCGAAGAATGCGACGAACAATTCGCGCGGCGTCCCGTAGGCATCGTGCGAGAACACTTCGGATTCGATCAGGCGAAAATGTCCACGGCGCTCGCCCGCGAAATCGAGGATGGCTTCGATCGTCAGTGACAGCATCGAGCCCTTCACCGGCTCGCTGCCTTCGGTGCGAAACATCGCCTGCGCTTCGGGATGTTCGCGAAACAGGCGCTGGTACACGTGCGGTGTCAGATCATCGCAGCGCGCAGCGGCAAGTTCGAAACTACGTTCGATTGGATTCGATGATGGAGTCATAGCGCTTAGCGATCATCACATAAAAAAAGAGCAGGGCTCCAAGCCCTGCTCCAAAAATTGTGTCGACCCTATTTGCCCCAAAAATTCGATTTGATCTTGATTCATGGGGTGACGCTGCTTGTGCGCGTCGGGCTCCTCCCGAGACTTGGACCACCAGGACACACCTCGCGGCTGGCCTGAGCCCGAATTGGTAGACTATCTTTCCAGCCTTGTCATCATTTTCGGCAACGATTGTTCAAATTTCGAGCAATTTGCGAAATGATTGGGATGGTGCCACCGGCAGTTGCGAAAGTGAGCTGAAAACACGTGACGGGGTAAGGGGATACGAAGGTCGGCGGAGCGGCCGTGACGCAAGTGTCACGCCCGGCAATTTCCGTCAGCCGGAAGAAACGCGCGCGGTCGATGATCTCGACTTCCGAGGCCTGTGGTGGTTAGTTCCGTTCCGGATGGGTTTTGCGATGCGCCGGCGGCTGAAGATTTTTCTGCCCATAGTCCTGGTTGCCCTGCTGGTGCAGATTTTTGCACCGATCGGGGCCTGCTGGGCGGCGAGCCTTGCCCTGTCCGATCCACTCGCGGCCGCCACCATCTGCCACGGCAATGCCGGCTCGGGAGGCGGGCAGGGTGACCAGAGCGGTCATGACGCTCATGACGGCTGTTGCTCCGCATGCAGCGTGCTGCAGACCGGTGCGCCCGTTGATAGTCCGGAGATCACCGCTCACGCCGTCGAGCGGCCTTCGACACGCATCGCCTGGCTTGATTTCGCATCCGAACTCGATCGCTCGCAGGCGCGCCTCGCTGCGCAAGCGCGCGCGCCGCCGCTGTTTTCCTGACGACGTTCTCGCTGCCGGTGCGCCTCGCGCGCCGGCGAGTGCCATAGAGCCTTCCGGCCGAAGAGCCGGTGTCAGGATTCATCCATGTTTAGGCTTCATGCCATCAGTGGCGTGAGCGTCGTCGCCGTCCAGGCCGCGTTGCTGGCGTCGGCTGATACGGCTTGCGCGCAGAATAGCGGTCAGGCGGTGCTGCCACCCGTCACCGTCGAGGCGCCGCGGCCGGCCAAGCCGGCGGCGCGCAAGCCGGCCAATCGCGCTGTCGTTGCTGCGCGGCGCAGGCCGACTGTCGTCGCCGCGCCAAACCGGCCGGTCGTGGCGGTCACTACGCCCGGGGCAGGCGCCAACGCATCACTCGGAACGCCGCTCGCCGTGGCCCGGTTCCAGCTGCCGCAGAAGACGTTCAGCGTCACCTCCCGGCAGATCGACGAGACCATCAACCTCAAGGACCCTGAGGACGCGGTCAAATACATGCCGAGCCTGTTCGTGCGGAAGCGCAACGACGGCGACACCCAGGCCGTGCTGGCGACCCGCAGCTGGGGTGTCAATTCGAGTGCGCGTTCGCTGGTCTATTACGATGACCTGCTGGTGTCGGCGCTGATCGGCAACAACAACACCAACGCCTCGCCGAAATGGAACCTGATCTCGCCCGAGGCGATCGGCCGGATCGATTACCTCAACGGCCCATTCGCGGCGGCCTATCCCGGTAACTCGATCGGCGGTGTGCTGCTGATCTCCTCGAAGATGCCGGACAAACCGTTTGCCGTGGCCAAGGAAACGGTCTCGGTGATGCCATGGAGCCAGTACGGCACCAAGGACACCTATGTGACCAGCCAGACCAGCGCAGCCGCCGGCAATCGCGACGGCAAGCTGTCGTGGCTGGTGAGCGCGAACCATCTCGATAGCTATCAGCAACCGCTCACCTACACGACGTTTGGTACCGTTCTTGGCGTTGGTCCCGCAAATACGACAGGGACTATCGCGGCGCAGAACAAGACTGGAGGCGTCGCTAACGTCATCGGCACTGGTGCATTGGCCCATTCGGTCCAGGACTCAGCAAATCTGAGGCTTGCTTACGATGTGTCTCCGCTGGTGCAGGCGACCTATTCGCTCGGCATCTGGAACAATCACCAGACATCCGATCCGCAGACCTATTTGGTCTCGACGCAGAATGGTCAACCGACGTTCGGCGGCCAAAGCGGGTTTGCGAGCAACAGATATGTCTCGGATCAGACTCATCTCAGCAACGCAGCGGCACTGAAAAGCGATACTAAAGGCTCGTTCGATTTCGACCTCTCTGCCTCAACCTACAATTACCTTCGGGACACGCTACTCAACCCGTACACCGTAACCCCCACTGGAGCTGGCTATTCACAGAACGGCAAGATCACGCGGATGGACGGCACGAACTGGCAGAACGCAGATGCAAAGGGAATCTGGCGCCCATTCGGCATCGATGGTTCGCAGGAGATCAGCTTCGGTGTCCACGGCGACCGCTACCGCCTGGAAAACCCGGTCTATGCGACTTCTGTTTGGTACGCGGCGTCATCCACCGGTACCGGACAGCTTTATTCGACTGGCGTTGGTGAGACCCGCACCGGCGCGCTTTGGCTGCAGGACGTCTGGAAGATTGCGCCGACACTGAAGCTGACGCTGGGTGGGCGGCTTGAATCGTGGCAAGCACTCGATGGCTTCAATCTGGGTACTACGGTCACGTCGGGAGGAACCCCGGCCGTGCCGATACCCACGGTGACCGCTACACCCCAAGTTCAGCCGGGGTTGAACTCGACCAATTTCTCTCCCAAGGCGTCGCTCTCGTTCGATCCCAACAAGGACTGGAACGTCACAGCAAATTTTGGCGAGGCTTATCGCTATCCGACCGTAACGGAGCTGTATCAGAACATAACGGTCAATGGCATCGCGACGTTTGCCAACCCATTTTTGGCGCCCGAACAAGATTTTACGGGTGAACTGAATATCGAGCGCAGGTGGAACGATGGTCGCATCAGGCTAACCTTGTTCAAGGAGCGCACCAATAATGCGATCATTTCGCAGACCAATAGTGTGACCGATCCAAAAACCGGCATGCAGACTACAGCCACGACCATTAGCAACGTCGACGCAATCCGTATGCAAGGCATCGAGTTGTCGGCGGACAAAGACAACGTCCTTGTCAGCGGTTTGCAATTCTTCGGCAGCCTCACGTATGTCGATTCGCGGATTCTTGCCGACGCGAACTGGGCTGGTGCAACGACCGTCGTCGGCAAACGCGTTCCCTATGTGCCGGATTGGCGCGCCAAGATCGGCATGACCTACCGGCCGAACGAAAGCTGGGCCTACACCGTGGCAGCGCGCTACAGCGGCAAGCAGTATTCGACGCTGGACAACACCGACGTCGTCTCCCACGTCTATGGCGCGTTCGACAATTTCTTCGTCGTCGACATGAAGATCCACTACAACGCGACGGCGAACTTCGCCTTCGACTTCGGCATCGATAATCTGTTCAACGAGCAATATTTCCTGTTCCACCCCTTCCCGGGCAGAACCTTCGTTCTGGCGGGGAAATACACCTTCTGAGCTGGCGGGCTGTCGGCAACAACACAAAGGAGCTTCAACATGAGAAAAGCACTGGCTGGGCTTGCTGCAATCGTCACGCTCGCACTGATCGGCCCTGCCGTTGCCGAGGACGTCAAGGCCGGCGACCTCGTGATCACGCAGGCGTGGACGCGCGCCACGCCGAACGGTGCCAAGATCGGCGGCGGCTATCTGACGATCGAGAACAAGGGGACGACGCCCGATCGGCTGGTTTCAGGCTCCGGCGACGTCGCCGGCAAGATCGAGGTCCACGAGATGTCGATGGACAATGGCGTCATGAAGATGCGCGCCCTCGACAAGGGACTGACCATCGAGCCGGGCAAAACCGTGAAGCTCGCACCCGGCGGCTATCATTTGATGATGTTCGACCTCAAGAACCCGCTGAAGCAGGGTGACAAGGTTCCGGTCACGCTCGAATTCGAGAAAGCCGGCAAGGTCTCGGTCTCGCTGGACGTTCAGGCTGTCGGTGCGCAGGCGCCGGGTGGCGGCGATCACTCCGGCCATGGCGACCATTCCGGTCACATGGACATGAAGAAGATGTGAGGGAGCCATGCGATCAACCACGCTCCTCATTGCCACGGCGGCGCTGCTCGCAGCGCAGCCGGCCATCGCCCATGTCACGCTTGAGGGAAAGCAGGCGGCGGTTAGCTCGTACTACAAGGCGGTCTTCGCCGTGCCGCATGGCTGCGCGGGATCCGCGACGATCAAGATCCGCGTGCAGATTCCGGAAGGCGTGATCGGGGTGAAGCCGATGCCGAAGCCCGGCTGGACGCTCGATACGGTCACCGGAAAATACGCCACCCAGTACGACTTTCACGGTGCCAAGCTCACCGAGGGTGTGAAGGAAGTCGCCTGGAGCGGCGGCAAGCTCTCCGACCAGAACTACGACGAGTTCGTGATGCAGACGTTTCTCACCGACACGCTGAAGCCGAACACCACGTTGTATTTTCCCGTCGTGCAGGAATGCGAACAGGGCGTCAGCCGCTGGATCGATATTCCGGCCGAAGGGCAGGGCGGCGGGCACGACCATGGCAGCAAGACGCCGGCGCCGGGCGTCAAGCTGCTGCCGAAGTCGTAAGCCGTGCGGGCGGTCGCAAGTCTTGTCGTTGCAAGTCTTGCCGCGTTGCTCGTGGCGCTGTGTCTTGCGACCTCGGCTGATGCGCATGCCGTCCTGATCGCCGCCGAGCCGGCGGACGGCAGCGTTGTGACCGAGGCACCGAAGACGGTGCTGCTCCGCTTCAACGAAGCGGTGGCGCCGACCGCGGTCAGCCTGCTCGATGCTGCGGGCAAGCCGCGCGACGTCACGATCGGCGCTGTCGATGAATCGCTGGTGGTGACCCTGCCGGCCGACTTGCCTCAGGGCACCCAGGTGGTCAGCTATCGCGTGGTGTCGCAGGACGGCCATCCGGTTGCGGGCTCGCTCCTGTTCTCGATCGGCGTCATCACGGGCTCGGCGGCGCCTGCCGGCGACGGCCTGTTGCATGCGCTGATCTGGCTGGCGCGGCTCGGGCTCTATCTCGGGCTGTTTGCCGGCGTGGGTGGTGTGTTCTTTGCCGCATGGATCGGGCAGGGAGCGGCGGGTGGACGGCTGATCATGTGGTCGCTGGCGATCGGCCTCGTCGGCGCGATCGCCTCGCTCGGCTTGCAGGGCGTCGATCTGCTGAACCTGCCGATCACGGGCGTCCTGACCTGGGCGGCGTGGGCCAGCGCCGCCGGCACCAGCCTGTTTCCCGCGCTGCTGTTCGCGATTGTCGCGATGTCGATCGCGGCGATCGCCTGGCGCAGTCCGTCGTTCAGCGCGGCCTGGATCAGCACTGCGATCGCAATGATCTGCGTCGGGCTGTCGCTTTCGGTCAGCGGCCATGCCGCTACCGCTTCTCCGCAATGGCTGACGCGGACCGCGCTGTTCATCCATGGCGTTGGCCTCGCATTCTGGATGGGTGCGCTCGGGCCGCTCGCCGTGCTGGCCTGGCAGCGAAAGGATTCGCTGTTGCGGGTGCTCCGGCGCTTCTCGACGCTCGCCGTGCCTGTCGTCGCGCTGATCGCTCTGTCGGGCCTCACGCTTGCCGTCGTTCAGCTCGAAAGCTTTGGCGCACTGATCGATACCGGATACGGCAATGTCCTCCTGGCGAAGCTTGTGCTGGTGTCGCTGTTGCTCACGCTCGCCGCGCTGAACCGGCTGGTGTTCACGCCGGCGATCGCGCGCGAATTTCATCGCACGCGGCCGCTGCAGCGCTCGATCGCGCTCGAATTCGTGCTGATGATCGCCATCCTCGGCCTCGTCGCGCTGTGGCGCTTCACGCCGCCGCCGCGCGTGCTGGCGATGTCGGACGACGTTCCGCTCGCGGTCCACATCCACACCGATGCCGCGATGTTCCAGGTGCTGATCGCGCCAGGCAAGGTCGGTCAGAACGATTTCGTGCTGCAGCTGATGAACGGCGATGCCAGCCCGTTCGCCGCCAAGGAGGCGACGCTGACGCTCAGCCTGCCGGATCGCGGCATCGAGCCGTTGGAACGCAGCGCAGCGCTCGGTCCCGACGGCTATTGGCACGTCAAGAAGGTGCCGTTGCCGGTCCCGGGCCGCTGGCACATGCAGATCGACGCCCTGGTGACCGATTTCAGGAAAGTGACGCTGGAAGACGATTTCGAGGTCAGGTAAACGCACGATCAGCGCGCCGGGCACGCCGGTGGGACGCAAATCGCCGAAATGGCGGAAAATCGCCTGATTTGAAGGGCTTTTGTCATTTGGCGGCCTTGTGTTTTCACAGCCGATCCGGTTTCACTGCTGCGCTTCCCACGCTTTCCTGATTCCCGAGTAACGCCATGCGATTGTCGCGGTTTTTCCTGCCCATCCTGAAAGAAAATCCGAAAGAGGCGGAGATCGTCTCGCATCGGCTGATGCTGCGTGCGGGCATGATGCGGCAGGAGGCGGCCGGCATCTATGCCTGGCTGCCGCTCGGCTTCCGGGTGCTGAAGAAGATCGAGCAGATCGTTCGCGAGGAGCAGAACCGCGCCGGTGCGCTCGAGCTTTTGATGCCGACGCTGCAGCTTGCCGATCTCTGGCGTGAAAGCGGCCGCTACGACGCCTATGGCCCGGAGATGCTGCGCATCCTCGATCGTCACAAGCGTGAGCTTTTGTACGGACCGACCAACGAGGAGATGATCACCGAGATCTTCCGCTCCTACGTCAAGTCCTACAAGAACCTGCCGCTCAACCTCTACCACATCCAGTGGAAGTTCCGCGACGAGCAGCGTCCGCGCTTCGGCGTGATGCGCGGCCGCGAATTCCTGATGAAGGATGCTTATTCGTTCGACCTCGACGAGGCCGGCGCGCGGCGCTCCTACAACAAGATGTTCGTGGCTTACTTGCGCACCTTCGCGCGGATGGGCCTGAAGGCGATCCCGATGCGGGCTGAGACCGGCCCGATCGGCGGCGACCTCAGCCATGAGTTCATCGTGCTGGCGGAGACCGGCGAGTCCGGCGTCTTCATCAACCGCGATGTGCTGGACCTGCCGGTGCCGGGCGAGGACGTCGACTATGAGGGCGATCTCACGCCGATCATCAAGCAGTGGACCTCGGTCTACGCGGCGACCGAGGACGTCCACGAGGCTGCGCGTTTCGAGCAGGAAGTGCCGGAAGCAAAGCGGCTCAACACCCGCGGCATCGAGGTCGGCCAGATCTTCTATTTCGGCACCAAATATTCCGACACCATGAAGGCGATGGTGGCGGGACCCGACGGCGTCGACGTGCCGATCCACGGCGGCTCCTACGGTGTCGGTGTATCGCGTCTGGTCGGTGCTATCATCGAGGCTTGTCATGATGACGCGGGCATCAAGTGGCCCGAAGCGGTCGCGCCGTTCCGCGCCGCGATCCTCAACCTCAAGCAGGGCGATGCCGCGGTCGACGGCGCCTGCGAGCAGCTTTATCGCGAGCTCTCGGCGAAGGGTGTCGACGTGCTTTACGACGACACCGATCAGCGCGCCGGTGCCAAGTTCGCTGCCGCCGATCTGATCGGTATCCCCTGGCAGATTCTCGTTGGGCCCAAGGGGCTCGCGGAGGGCAAGGTCGAGGTGAAGCGCCGCAGCGACGGTTCGCGCGAGAACCTGAGCCCCGCGGACGTGGTCGCGAAGCTCGCGGGTTAAAGTTTATTCACGCCGTGTCTATCGGCGGGGTAATCCGGCCACATTTGACCCGAATCATGGGATTATCGAGAGATGGATGAGACCATGAACGAGCCAGTCCGTACCCCGCCGTTTGCGCCATTCGAATGGCTGCTGTCCGGACGCTATCTGCGCGCGCGCCGCAAGGAAGGGTTCATCTCGGTCATCGCCGGCTTCTCGTTCCTCGGCATTATGCTCGGCGTTGCGACGCTGATCGTGGTGATGGCCGTCATGAACGGCTTCCGCAAGGAACTGCTCGACAAGATCCTTGGCCTCAACGGCCACCTTCTGGTGCAGCCGCTGGAATCGCCGCTGACCGACTGGAAGGACGTCGCCGACCGCATCAGCCAGGTGCAGGGCATCCGTCTCGCCGCGCCTGTCGTGGACGGACAGGGGCTCGGCTCGTCGCCGTTCAACGCGGCCGGCGTCTTCATCCGCGGTATTCGCGCCGACGATCTCAACAACCTCACCTCGATCGCCAAGAACATCAAGCAGGGCACGCTCGAGGGTTTTGACGAGGGGCAGGGGGTTGCGATCGGCCGCCGGCTTGCCGACCAGCTCTCGCTGCACGCCGGTGACATGATCACACTGGTTTCGCCGAAGGGTGCGGTGACGCCGATGGGCACCACGCCGCGCATCAAGCCCTACAAGATCACGGCGGTGTTCGAGATCGGCATGTCGGAATACGATTCGACCTTCGTGTTCATGCCGCTGGCCGAGGCGCAGGCCTATTTCAACCGCAACAACGACGTGTCCTCGATCGAGGTGTTCACCACCAATCCGGACAAGATCGACACCTACCGCAAGCTGGTGACGGAGGCGGCCGGGCGGCCGGTCTTCCTGGTCGACTGGCGGCAGCGCAATTCGACCTTCTTCAACGCGCTGCAGGTCGAACGCAACGTGATGTTCCTGATCCTGACCATGATCGTGCTGGTCGCGGCGCTCAACATCGTCTCGGGACTGATCATGCTGGTGAAGGACAAGGGCCAGGACATTGCGATCCTGCGCACCATGGGCGCCTCGCAAGGATCGATCATGCGGATATTCCTGATCACCGGCGCCTCGATCGGCGTGGTCGGAACGCTGACCGGGTTTGCGGTCGGCATGCTGATCTGCCTGAACATCGAATCGATCAGGCAGTTCCTATCATGGCTCACCAACACCGAGCTGTTCTCGCCGGAGCTGTATTTCCTTTCCAAGCTGCCGGCTGAGGTCGATTTCGGCGAGACGCTTGCCGTCGTGATCATGGCGCTGACCTTGTCCTTCCTGGCGACGCTCTACCCGTCGTGGCGCGCCGCGCGCCTCGATCCGGTCGAAGCGCTCCGGTACGAATAGGGAGCGCACATGGCCGAGGGGGCGGAAGAGGTACCGGTTGTTTATCTTCATGATATCAAGCGGGAATACAGGCAGGGCGAAGCGACGCTGACGATCCTGAACGGTGCCAAGCTGGCGCTGTGGCCCGGTCAGTCGGTGGCGCTGGTCGCGCCGTCCGGATCCGGCAAGTCGACGCTGCTGCACATCGCGGGCCTGCTGGAGAGCCCCGATGAGGGTGAGGTCTATGTCGCGGGCACGCCGACCTCGCAGATGTCCGACATCGACCGCACGCAGATTCGCCGCTCCGATATCGGCTTCGTCTATCAGTCGCACCGGCTGCTGCCGGAGTTCTCGGCGCTCGAGAACGTCATGCTGCCGCAGATGATTCGCGGCCTCAAGCGCTCCGAAACCGTGAAACGCGCGACCGAGATCCTGGCCTATCTCGGGCTTGGCGACCGCATCACCCATCGTCCTGCCGAACTCTCTGGCGGCGAACAGCAGCGCGTGGCGATCGCGCGCGCGGTTGCGAACGCGCCGCGGGTGCTGTTTGCGGACGAGCCGACCGGGAATCTGGATCCGGGGACAGCCGATCACGTCTTCAACGCGCTGATGCAGCTCGTGAAGGCGACCCGGGTAGCGATGCTGATCGCGACCCACAACATGGATCTCGCTGCGCGGATGGATCGCCGGGTGTCGCTGTCGAACGGACAGGTCGTCGAACTCGAATAGCGTTTCGCGCGAAGCGGGTCGCAGTTCGTGTGAAGAACACACGCTAAGCACAGGAATCTAGGGTTTTTTCCGCCCTGCTTCAGTCGGAATGGAAAGGGCTTGAGCCCTCAATAGGCGGGCCGAGGCCGTCTGCCGGACTGGCTCGGCCGACGATCGATCGGCGGCCCGGCATAATACGGATTGTTGATGCACATCGCGGCGAGGCCGGACGCTGAGGCGCGGCACTGCTCCAGCGACGTGTAGCCGCAGTCGGTGTCCTCGCCGCCCCACCGGTAGTTCGTCTTGCAGACCGGCGAGGTCGAATCGTATTTCTGGGCATTGGCTGGCGTGCTTGCGATCGTACCCAGCGCCAAGAGCGCCGGAAACAGTGCCAGAATCAGGTTTTGCATCGGAAGCTCCAATCGATCTGGCGCCGCCGACAACGCGAGCGCTGAATGTCCATGCAAATAGGCGCCCGCGTGCGGGGGCGATCAACTCACATTCCTGCGGCGACGACGCCGGACCGGGCGTCAGTGAATGAAAAGGTCGAAGAAATTGCCCTCACGGCGGTCGCGCGGGGAGGCGTGCAGATAGGAGCGCGGGTCGTTGTCGCCGGCATAATAGGGGTTGGCGATGCAGTTCTGTCCGATGCCCGAGGCGGTCGCGAGGCACGCTTCATAGGACGGATAGGAACAGTTGCTCAGGCCGGGATAGCGGTCGCCCTGGATGCAGAACGGGTAGCGCACGCCGACGGCATAGGAGGGCGTTGTACCAAGCGTAGCGAGCGCGACCACAGACGCCGTAGCAGCAAGAATCATCGTCCGCATGTGCATTCCTTATCGCTGCGAGGATTCGATCTCGGCGACGATCCAAATCGGACAAGCCGGTTCCGGTCAACACGATCTTGCGGGCAGCTTGCCCACGCAGTTTTGAATTGTGAAAATTGTGCGGCAGCTATGTGGCAAAAGTTCCAAGAAGTGCTTGTAACGCAGTATTAACTTCAAATTTGAGCGAAGTCGTTTGGGCCTGCCTGTTGCAGCGAAGTTACAGCAATTCCGACGGGGGCTGCTATGACGGTGTCTCGCGGCCTTGGGGGCCTGTAGAAAAAGTTGGAACGGGAAAATGAAAAAGATTTTGCTTGTCACCGCCAGCCTGCTCGCGCTCAGCGCGACCGCTGCCTCTGCGGCTGACCTCGCGGCTCGCCCTTACACGAAGGCTCCGCCGCCCATGGTTGCCGCTGTGTATGATTGGACCGGCTTCTACATCGGTATCAACGGTGGTTGGGGCCAGAGCCACGACAACCGTTCGGTCGACGGTATCGGCCAGGCCGGCAGCTACGATGCCAACGGCGGCACCATCGGTGGCCAGGTCGGCTACCGCTGGCAGACCGGCGGCTGGGTCTGGGGTCTGGAAGCTCAGGGCAACTGGGCTGACTTCTCCGGCAGCACCGGCAACCTGCTCGTCCCGGGCGGCACCGTTCGCTCGAAGACCGATGCGTTCGGCCTGTTCACCGGCCAGATCGGCTACGCCTGGAACAACGTCCTGCTGTACGCCAAGGGCGGTGCTGCGGTCACCGATCGCAACTACCAGTTCCTGGCACCCGGCGGCGCGCTGGCGTCCTCGACCGGCTACGACACCCGTTGGAGCCCGACGGTCGGCGTTGGCCTCGAATTCGCCTTCACCCAGGGCTGGTCGCTGGGCGTCGAATACAACCACATCTTCGAAGACACGCACGGCGCGACCTTCGTGACCCCCGGCGGTATCGGCGTGGCCGGCTTCCACACCGGTGGCGACACCGACATGGTCCTCGGCCGTCTGAACTACAAGTTCGGTGGCCCGATCATCGCGCGTTACTGATCGCTCGCTTAATCCAAGCAGCATCGAAAACCCCGGGCTTTGGCCCGGGGTTTTTTGTTGGGCCGGCGGATCAGCCATCAGCCGGGAATGCAGCGGCTTTCCTCTGCTCCGGTTGGAGGAGCGGGGCAGCTCATACGGAACTCTCCTGTGCCCGCCAATGCGGGCCACCGGTGATGAGCCACGCGCTCCTTAGTCGAAATCAGCGAAGTCGAGTCCGGCGTTGGTCTTGGATGCATCGTTGATGCAGTCCGAATACGCGCGCCACCTTTCGACGAAGCCGTAGCCGTTTGCCTGTTGCGCCGCCTTCGCCTTGCATTCGGCCTTGGTGGTACCGGAATCGTACAAGGCCAGGGCGCCATCAGCGAGCGCTGGAACGGGTCAGAGAGGAATCGCGGGGCCTGGCTGCTGAGAACTTAAAGGGCGCCGATTAGAACAACGCCCGGCAGCCGCTAGGCCGCCGGGCGGTAACTGTTCTCGCCATGTTGCAGTCCATGTATCTAAACATTTCTAGCTGACACCAGCCTTACGGCCGGTCCGATCCGCGGCGCAGTTAACCAAGCCGTTTATTTCGGGAGCAGTTTTCAAACTGACCAACGACCCTCGCTTGACTCCTAGAACAAAAAAGGAACAATGTTCTGCATACGTTCCAGTCAGGGAGAGCGGCCATGTTGAAGATTTTCGTGCAGGAAGCTGCAGCGCTGGCATCGATCACGCTGTTCGTCGGGATGATCGCAGTTTGGGCCCAGCTGATCACCCAGTTCTGAAATGTGCCCGCGGGGACAGGGGCCTAGGTTGCGTCTGGGGAAAAGCGGGATGAGCTGCCGCCGGGCCCGGTTCGGCGTGGACTCGGCAGGACCCAGGCTCCACGATGGGGATGCGAGTCGGGTCTGATGCTTTCGAGTTCCGGCTTTGGCACTCGCGCCATCCCTGACTTCAAGAGATCCCGTAAGCAGCCATGCCGAATGCCGGATTCGTTCATCTCCACGTCCATTCCGCCTATTCGCTGCTGAAGGGCTCGATCAAGATCGCCAAGCTTGGCGAGCTCGCCAAGGCCGACCGCCAGCCGGCGCTGGCGCTCACCGACACCGACAACATGTTCGGGGCGCTGGAATTCTCCGACAAAATGGCCGGCTACGGCATCCAGCCGATCGTCGGCTGCGAGGTTGCGGTGGATTTTGGCGATGTCGACCCCAATACGCGGAGCATCCTGGCAACGACCGGGCCGACGCGAATCGTGCTGCTAGCGGCCCGCGAGCGCGGGTACCAGAACCTGATGCGGCTGAACTCGCGGGCGTTCCTGGAGACGCCGGTGAACCAGACGCCGCACATCAAGCTCGACTGGCTCACCGACGCCGCCGAGGATTTGATCGCTCTGACCGGCGGGCCCGATGGGCCGATCGCGCTGGCGCTGCGTGCCGAGCAGGCGGCGCTGGCCGCGACCCGCTGCGAGCGCCTGGCGAGCCTGTTCGGCGATCGTCTCTATATCGAATTGCAACGCCACGGCATCGACAAGGAGCGCCGCACCGAGGGCGGCCTGATCGATCTCGCCTATGCGAAGGGCCTGCCGCTGGTTGCGACCAACGAGCCGTATTTCGCCAGCAGTGACGACTACGAATCCCATGATGCGCTGCTGTGCATCGCCGGCGGCCATTTGATCGCCGAGACCAACCGCGAGCAGCTGACCCCGGATCACCGCTTCAAGACCCGCGCGGAGATGGCGGTGCTGTTCGCCGATATCCCGGAGGCGCTGGCCTCGACGGTGGAGATCGCCGAGCGCTGCTCGTTCCGGCCGAAGACCCGCAAGCCGATCCTGCCGTTCTTCACCGTCGGTGGCGCCGCCAGTGCCGATGCCGCCGCCGACGAAGCCGCCGAGCTGAAGCGCCAGGCCGAGGAGGGTCTCGCCAATCGCCTGCGGGTGCACGGTCTGTCGCCGGGCATGACCGAAGAGGACTACAGCAAGCGTCTCGCCTTCGAGCTCGACGTCATCACCCGCATGAAATATGCGGGCTACTTCCTGATCGTCTCGGACTTCATCAAATGGGCCAAGGCGCAGGGCATTCCGGTCGGACCGGGCCGCGGCTCGGGCGCGGGCTCACTGGTCGCTTGGGTGCTCACCATCACTGACCTCGATCCGATGCGTTTCGCGTTGCTGTTCGAGCGCTTCCTCAATCCCGAACGCGTCTCGATGCCGGACTTCGACATCGACTTCTGCCAGGACCGCCGCGGCGAGGTGATCCAGTACGTGCAGGATCGCTACGGCCGCGACCAGGTGGCGCAGATCATCACCTTCGGTACGCTGCAGGCGCGCGGTGTGCTGCGCGACGTCGGGCGCGTGCTGCAGATGCCGTACGGGCAGGTCGACAAGCTGACCAAGCTGGTGCCGCAAAATCCCGCGGCGCCTGTGACGCTGGCGCAGGCGATCGAAGGCGAGCCCAAGCTGCAGGCGTTCCGCGACGAGGATCCTGTGGTGGCGCGCGCATTCGACATCGCGCAGCGCCTCGAGGGGCTGACCCGCCACGCCTCGACCCACGCCGCCGGCATCGTGATCGGCGACCGGCCGTTGAGCGAGCTGGTGCCGATGTACCGCGATCCGAAATCGGACATGCCGGTCACCCAGTTCAACATGAAATGGGTCGAGCCCGCGGGCCTCGTCAAGTTCGACTTCCTCGGCCTCAAGACGCTGACGGTGCTCGATGTCGCGGTCAAGCTGCTCAAGCAGCGCGACGTGCATGTCGACCTCGCAACGCTGCCGATCGACGATGCGCCGAGTTACCAGATGCTGGCGAGGGGCGACGTCGTCGGCGTGTTCCAGGTGGAAAGCCAGGGCATGCGGCGCGCGCTGATCGACATGCGGCCCGACCGCTTCGAGGACATCATCGCGCTGGTGGCGCTGTATCGCCCGGGCCCGATGGCGAACATCCCGACCTATTGTGCGCGCAAGCACGGCGATGAGGAGTCGGAATATCTGCATCCGATCCTGGAGCCGATCCTGAAGGAGACCTTCGGCGTCATCATCTACCAGGAACAGGTGATGCAGATCGCGCAGCAGATGGCGGGCTATTCGCTCGGCCAGGCCGACCTGCTGCGCCGCGCGATGGGCAAGAAGATCCGCGCCGAGATGGACAAGCAGCGCGACATCTTCGTTGCCGGCGCGATGAAGAACGGCGTTGGGAAGGGGCAGGCGGAGACGATCTTCGAGCTGCTCGCCAAGTTCGCCGACTACGGCTTCAACAAGAGCCACGCGGCGGCCTATGCGCTGGTGTCGTACCACACCGCCTACATGAAGGCGCATTACCCGGTCGAGTTCCTGGCGGCGTCGATGACGCTCGAACTCAACAACACCGACAAGCTCTCCGAATTCCGCTCCGAGGCGCAGCGGCTCGGCATCAAGGTCGAGGCGCCCAACATCAATCGCTCCGGCCCGACCTTCGAGGTCAGCGGCAACACGATCTACTACGCGCTTGCCGCGCTGAAGGGCGTCGGCATCCAGGCGGTCGAGCAGATCATCGAGGAGCGCAACAAGAAGGGCGCCTTCACCTCGCTCGCCGATTTCGCAGCAAGGGTGAGCCCGCGCGCCGTCAACAAGCGGATCATCGAGAGCCTTGCGGCGGCCGGTGCCTTCGACACGCTGGATCCGAACCGGGCCCGCGTCTTCGCCGGCGCCGATGCGATCCTCGCCGCCTGCCAGCGCAGCCACGAGGCGGCGACCTCGGGCCAGAACGACATGTTCGGCAGCGCTCCGGATGCGCCGAGCATCATGCTGCCGCAGGTCGAGCCATGGCTGCCCGCGGACCGGCTGCGGCGCGAATATGATGCGATCGGCTTCTTCCTGTCGGGTCATCCGCTCGACGACTACGCGACCGCGCTGAAGCGGCTGCGCGTGCAATCCTGGGCGGAATTCTCGCGCGCGGTGAAGACCGGCGCCACGGCCGGCAAGGTCGCGGCAACCGTGGTGTCGCGCATGGAGCGGCGCACCAAGACCGGCAACAAGATGGGCATCATGGGCCTGTCGGATCCGACCGGCCATTTCGAGGCGGTGTTGTTCTCCGAGGGCCTCGCACAGTACCGCGATGTGCTGGAGCCCGGCGCGGCCGTGCTGTTGCAGCTCGGCGCCGAGCTGCAGGGCGAGGACGTGCGGGCGAGGGTGCTGCACGCCGAGCCGCTGGATCACGCCGCCGCCAAGACGCAAAAGGGCCTGCGGATCTTCGTGCGCGACACCAAGCCGCTGGAGTCGATTGCACGCCGGCTCAACATGCCGGACGCCGCGCCCGCGCCGGGCGGCGCGGCAAAGCTGGCGACGGCCAAGCCTGCGCCGGCAG
>DASVOL010000319.1:0-6993 GCA_036383375.1 Bradyrhizobium sp.
CAACGAGTTCAAGTTCACGGACCAGACCAAAGCACAGGTCGCCGGCCGCATCGAGCATGTCGAGCTGCACGGATCGACGCCGGATTTCCCGGCCGACTTCCTGCCGGACGGCGCGCCGCAAAGCTCGGTTTCACGCAATCCGTCCTACACGCCGGTGAGCGGCAGCGTCGGGCTGATCCAGAACCTGCCGGGCGATCTCGTCGGCAGCATCACGGCGCAATATGTCGAGCGCGCGCCGAAGCCCGCGGAGCTGTTCTCGCGCGGCGCACATGATGCGACCGCGACCTTCGACATCGGCAATCCGAACCTGACGATCGAGACCGCGAAATCGGTCGAAATCGGACTGCGCAAGGCGACCGGCCCGTTCCGCTTCGAAGCCACCGCTTACTACACCCGCTTCAGCAACTTCATCTATCGCCGCCTGACCGGGGTGATGTGCGGCAGCGATTTCGATTCCTGCGGCAATGGCGATCCCGGCAACGAGGGCCGCCAGGCGGTCTATTCGCAGCGCGATGCGATCTTCCGCGGCGCCGAATTCCAGAGCCAGCTCGACATCGGGCCGCTCAACGGCGGCATCTGGGGCATCGAGAACCAGTTCGACGTGGTGCGCGCCACCTTCACCGACGGCAGCAACGTGCCGCGGATTCCGCCGGTGCGGCTCGGCGGCGGCGTCTACTGGCGCGACAGCAATTGGTTCACCCGGATCAACCTGGTGCACGCCTTCGCGCAGAACGACATCGCTGTGATCGGCGAGACCCCGACCGCGGGCTACAATCTGCTGAACGCGGAGATCACCTACAACACCAAGCTCAATCAGTCATGGATCGGTGCGCGCGAGATGACGCTGGGCCTCGCCGGCAGCAATCTGCTCAACCAGAACATCCGCAACTCGGTGTCCTACACCAAGGACGAGGTGCTGATGCCGGGCCTCGGCGTGCGGGCTTTTGCCAATCTGAAGTTCTGAGATGAGCGTATCCCTCTGCCGTCAGCGGCAGAGGGATCATGCTCTAGGTCGCGCCGTTCAGTGGCCGACGACGACTTCGCTGATCTGAATCACCGGCTGCAGATCGGTGTAGTTCGGAATGTCGCCCATGATCTCCTGGGCATGCTTGCCCATGCCGGCCGCGAACGCTTCAACCGAGTCGCAGAAGATGTGGCACATCCCGACATAGGTTGCGGGCGTCCCCGGCGCGCCGCCGGCGAGACCCTTGTCGACGGTGTAGTATTTGCAGGCGTCGCCGAGGCGCGCCTTCACCAGCGGCATGTGCTTGTCGCGATAATACTCGTGATCAAAGCGTGCGCCTGGATTGTTCGGATACATCACACTGACCTTGATCATGGCGCGCACTCTCCCTGTTGATATGACATGCGCCGGTCTTGTCCCGGCGCTTGCCGCAACTGTGCTTCAGTTTCCAAATGCGCGCAACCGTTCCGGCACCGCTCGCGGGAACGTCAGATCGCCTTGCTCCAGTCCGGCTGGATCGGCCCGGATACGCCCTCGGCAGCGCCCTCGACCAGTTCCATGACAAGCAGGCGACTATAGTCGACGGGGCCGGGCATGGTCATCCGTCCCTTCGGGACCGGCTTGAAACCGACCCGCGAATAGTACGGCGCGTCACCGACCAGCACGATCAGCCGATGACCCTTGGCGCGGGCGTCGTTGATCGCGCGTTCGAGCAGTGCGCGGCCGACGCCGCGGCTGCGGAACGGCGGCTCGACCGTCAACGGCCCGAGCATCAGGGCCGGCGTATCGCCGATCGCGACCGGAAGCTGGCGCACCGAGCCGACCAGCAGCGTGCCGATGCGCGCCGTGAAGGAGACGTCGAGCAGATGATCTACATGCTCGCGCAACCGGTAGGCGCTGAGCGCGAAGCGACCGGGCCCGAAGGTGCGCTCGTGCAGGCGCTCGATCGCCTGGGCGTCTTTCGGGGTCTCGGGCAGGATGGTCAGGGACAATTCAGTCATCGTGGGGCGCGGGATAGCATCTGGCGCGGGCGCGGTCCATCACCGCCATGTGGCGGGCGGCGGCTTGCCTTCGAGCACCTCAGCGATCCGCAGCCGCGTACCGGGGGTGGTGTCGTCAGGCAGATCGGCCGAATCGAAGAAGCCGCAGGCCACGATCTCGCGATTCGGC
This sequence comes from Bradyrhizobium sp., assembly GCA_036383375.1. Taxonomy (GTDB): domain Bacteria; phylum Pseudomonadota; class Alphaproteobacteria; order Rhizobiales; family Xanthobacteraceae; genus Bradyrhizobium. The sequence continues at coordinate 2,135 of DASVOL010000319.1, forward strand.
TCCGGGAGGCGGTCCTGCCGGTAGTTCCTGACCACATAGACCGCGACATGATCGCGCGGCGAGACGTGGCTGTTATGGAAGATGCCGTGCAACAGCGGCGTGCCGTCGAGCTCGATCCGCCCCTCCTCCTCGAGCTCGCGCCGCAGCGCTTCGATAAAGCTTTCACCGACCTCGACCCCGCCGCCGGGCAGATACCAGCCATGGACATAGCTGTGCTTGACCAGGAACACCTTGTTGTCGGCGTCGAGCACCACAGCGCGGACCCCGAGCGTCATGCTGCGGGCCAGCCGCCAGTAGAAATGAAACACCCACCTGATCTGCGGCTCGTAGCGCTTGCGCAAATTCAGCAGGACCGTCACTGAAGCCTCGACATCATGGTGTTTGATCCGTGCTTTGATCCTTGCGCCGCTGCGCAGCTCTTGCCAATACAGGGCAGGACGTTCGGGATAGCACGACATGACCGGCTGCCGGCCACTTTTCACGGACAATCCGCAGGGAATCGCGTGATGGCGGTGTTCCGTCTCGCGCATCTGTCGGATCCGCATCTGCCGCCGCTGCCGGCGGCGCGGCTGCGCGATCTCACAGGCAAGCGCGCCTTCGGCTATTTGAACTGGACGCGCAACCGTCACAAATATCATCGCCGCGACGTGCTCGACACGCTGGTCTCGGACATGCAGGCACAACAGCCGGACCACATCGCCGTGACCGGCGACCTCGTCAATCTGGCGCTGGATGCCGAGTTCAATCCGGCCCGGCAATGGCTCGAGGGTGTCGGCGGCGCCGCCGACGTCACCGTGGTCCCCGGCAATCACGACGCTTACGTGCGCGCGACCCGGCATCGCTTCGTCAGTCACTTCGGCGATTATCTGCGCGGCGACGCCGATGGCGCGGCGACGCATTTTCCGTTCGTGCGCCGTCGCGGCCCGGTGGCGCTGGTCGGCGTCTCCTCGGCGGTGCCGACACCGCCGCTGATGGCGACCGGCTGGCTCGGCCATGCCCAGCTCGGCGCGCTGGACACCATCCTCGCGCAATTGTCGCGGGAGGAGGCCTTCCGCGTGCTGCTGGTGCACCACCCGCTGCACTCCGACGGACGCGCCAAGCGGCTGACCGATTCGCATCAGCTGCTGGCGCTGCTCAAGCGATATGGCGTCGAGCTGGTGCTGCACGGCCACGACCACATCCATTCGACGATGTGGTTCGATGGCCCCGAGCGGAAGATCCCGGCGATCGGCGTGCCGTCGGCCTCGGCGCTGGCGCGCAAGCACTATCCCGCGGCAGCCTACAATCTGTTCTCGATCGAGCGCGACGGCAATGGCTGGCGCTGCGAGCAGACCGTGCGCGGCCTCGGCGCTCATGACGGCATACGTGAGCTCAGGCAAGTGCGGCTATCCTAGAGCTTTTGTATCGACGCGTTCTCTTCACGCGTCCACGAAAACGCTCTAATCACCGCCCCCGCCGCCGCCACACCCACCGCCGCAGCCGCCTCCGCTGTCGCCGCCGCCTCCACCGTCGCCACCGCCTCCATCACCGCCGCCGTGGCCACCCCCGTCGCCACCATGGCCGCCACTGCCGCCATGGCTTCCGTCGCTGCCGGCATCGCCAAACCCCGCCGACGATCCGTCGATCGACGAGTCGGAGAAATCGCCGCCGCAATAGGGACTGTCGCCGGCGATGCCGCTGCGGCGCAGCGCTTCGCAGTCGGTGTGATAGACGAAGCCGCCCGCGATGTTCAGCTTGGCGTCAAGCGCGAACAACAGCGGCAGCCGTGTCGGCCGGACCGGATCGATGTTCTCGTACTTGCAGCAATACCACCACACCCGCCGCAGCCCCTCATTGCTCCGGCGCCGCTCCTTCACCAGCACGACGGCTGGCGTGTGATGCAGGAAGGATCCGAAGGCGCGCCGGCAGAACGCGTCGTATTCGCGGGTGTAGAGAATGAATTCGTGCCAGAGGTCGTCGGCGGCCTGCGACGGCATCGAGACGTAACGCTTGCCGCTCATCAGATAGGCGAGGAAGAACTGCCGCAGGCCGCGCGACACCAGCGCGCTGTCCTTGCGGGTGAAGCCGGGGTGATGCTTCTCGAGCCGGGCCAGCAGGCCCGCCGGCCACTTGAAGGTGCGGATATATTCGGCGCGCCGCAGCGCCTGCCATTTGCCGAACAGCACGGCGCTGCCGACCACCGCGGCAGCCGCCAGGACGCCGAAAAATGCCGAGGCGGGTGTTATGACCACGATGCCCCCGCCCCTTCCTTCATTTGCGCATGATCTCTGCGCAAACACGTTCCGCGTTTGTCGCGAGGGAAAACCGCTTCGCACTTTTCCGGATCATGCTTTAGAAATTCTGCAAGCTCGCAAGCAGCGCGAAGCCGAACAGCGCCAGCGCGCCGAGGACGAAGCCGAGCACGAACATGCCGACCCCACCCCGGCGCTTCGGCGCCACCACCGGCACGGGTGGCGGTGTCGGCGGCTCGGCAACCGGAAGCGGCGTTGCCACCATCGCATGCTCGCGCTCGATCATGCGCCGCGCGACATAATCGGTGACCGCATCGACGATCACGGCCACGTCGTGCGATTCGGCGAGCACGATGCGGCCGAACCGCGTGTCCTGCACGAAGCGGTAGATCCGCTTGTCGCGGCCCATCAGCACATGCGCGACGACGTCGATCCACAGCCGCGGCGTCTCGCCCTGGCTGATGCCGCGGTCGAACAGGTCGACCTTCTCCGGCACCTGCGCGAACAAGGGATCGAGCGCGTCGTTGAGGATCTCGAGCCGCGCCACCTCGGCGTCGCGCAATTCGACGACGACCCCGGTGCGATCGGCCGCCTCGATCCGCGCCCGCCGCAGCGCCTCTCGCAGCGTCGGCCGCATCTCGCGCGCCTCGCTGCCGGTGTTGTGCGGATCGGACATGCCTTACGGCCTCGTGGTGACGGGTTGCCTTACCCATTAACCTATCAGCAACCATGATGTCCGCAAAGCACGTTGGTTCCCAAGCACTTAGGCGGCCACTTATCCCCAGATCAAGATCCCGGCACTGTCCCAAAAGCGGTCGACCCCACCCGGATGAACCGGATGGGGCCGCCGTCCTTGGACGTTTCTTAGCTCAGATAAATTTGGTGCTCAGGCCGAAACCCGGGACGGCTCCTCGACGATCGAGAAGCGCACGCCGGCCTTGTGGCGGCTCTCTTCCGAGACTTCCTTCCAGCACTCTTCGGCTTCCTTGCGGGTCTTGAACGGACCGCGGACCTGGGCGGAGCCTTCGACGAGCTTGTGGAAGTTCATCGAGCCGAACTCGCCGCCGATCACCCAGAAATTGCTGCCCTTGCTCATCGTCAGTCTCCTCTAAAAATCCTGCTGCCTCTGCTCAGCCGCCCGAATTCTGATCCTCGCGACCTGCTCGCCGTACCGACATTCTTGACAGAGCATCGCGAAGTGGGTGTCAGGAGATAAACGCGAAAACGCGAAGTTCGTACAGATGCCTTGTTTTTTATTGGTGATGTCATGTAACATCTGAACCTGTATTAAATGTCGATTTGTAAATTCTGTCACAAAATAGGTCAGCAAGACTGCCATGCCAGGCGAATCCGGAAAGAAGCTGTTCGTCGGTCCGCGGTTCCGGCGGATCCGCCAGCAATTGGGGCTGTCACAGACCCAGATCGCCGAGGGGCTCGGCATCTCGCCCTCCTACATCAACCTGATCGAACGCAACCAGCGCCCGGTGACGGCGCAGATCCTGCTGCGGCTGGCCGAGACCTATGACCTCGATCTGCGCGACCTCGCGACCGCCGACGAGGACCGCTTCTTCGCCGAACTGAACGAGATCTTCTCCGATCCGCTGTTCCGCCAGATCGACCTGCCGAAACAGGAGCTGCGCGATCTCGCTGAGCTGTGCCCCGGCGTGACGCATGCGCTGCAGCGGCTCTATGCGGCCTATACCGAGGCGCGCCGCGGCGAGACGCTGGTGGCGGCGCAGATGGCCGATCGCGAAGGCTCGCAGTTCGACGCCAACCCGATTGAGCGGGTGCGCGACCTGATCGAGGCCAACCGCAACTATTTTCCGGAGCTCGAGACCGCGGCCGAGAATTTGCGCGACGAGCTCAACGTGCCGACCGAAGGCCTCTTCACGGCACTCGCGACGCGGCTGCGCGAAAAGCACTCGATCGTCACCCGCGTCATGCCGGTCGACGTGATGCGCGAGACGCTGCGCCGTTTCGACCGCCATCGCCGGCAGATCCTGATCTCCGAACTGGTCGACAGCGCCGGCCGCAGCTTCCAGCTCGCGCTGCAGATCGGCTTCGTCGAATGCGGTGCTGCGATCGACGCGATCGTCAGCCGCGCCGGTCCGCTCGACGATACCGCACGCCGGCTCTACCGCATCACGCTCGCCAATTATTTCGCGGCGGCCGCGATGATGCCCTACCAGGCATTTCATTCCGCGGCCGAAGCCTTGAGCTACGACGTCCACGTGCTGGCGCAGCGATTCAATGCCGGGTTCGAGCAGGTCTGCCACCGCCTCACCACGCTGCAGCGGCCGAACGCGCGCGGCGTGCCGTTCTTCCTGCTGCGGGTCGACAATGCCGGCAACGTGTCGAAGCGGTTTTCCTCCGGCACGTTCCCGTTCTCCAAATTCGGCGGCACCTGCCCGCTGTGGAACGTGCATTCGACCTTCGACATGCCCGACCGCTTGCTGAGCCAGGTGATCGAGCTGCCGGACGGCACGCGCTACTTCTCGATCGCGCAGACGGTGCGGCGGCCGGTGGCGCCCTATCCGCAGCCGCAGCCGCGCTTTGCGATCGGGCTCGGCTGCGAAATCCGTCATGCGGCCAAGCTCGTCTACGCGACCGGCATGGATCTGGAGAAGG
>DASVOL010000320.1:0-1600 GCA_036383375.1 Bradyrhizobium sp.
ATCCGCGACGCCAGCAGTTCGTTGCGCGATGCAGCGCCTGACGCCGTCAGGTGCAAGGCGACCTCGCGGCCGTCCTTGCCCGGGCGGCGTTCGACAAGCCGATCCGAAACCAGACGATCCACCAGCCGGACCGTTCCGGAATGCGAAAGGCCGAGGATCCGCCTCAGCTTGTCATTGGTCATGCCCTGGCCGTAGCCAATGACGATGAGGGCGGCAGGCGTCTCGCCGCCGCGGCCGACCACCTCGCGCGCACCTTGCTCGATGCGATCCATGACCGCGAGCGACAGCGCGCCCAGCAGATTGGCGATTCCGTTTTCCATGCCGGGGATAATATGTGCGCTGCGCACAAAAAACAACTTGACCAGATATGTGCGCTACGCACATATTTATCCGGGAGAGCCACGACGATCAAAGATGGAGAGTAGCGATGACGATCCGAAGCACCGCATTGGCGACGCCTGATGCCGCCGGCAGCGAACCCGCGCTGAAATACGTCCACGCCAACGGCGTGCGGTTTGCCTATCTCGAACAGGGCAGCGGGCCGCTGGTCATGTTCATGCATGGCTTTCCCGACAACGCCTGGTCCTATCGCAAGCAGCTGCAGGTGTTCGCGGATGCCGGCTATCGCGCGGTCGCGCCGTTCCTGCGCGGCTATGCGCCGACCGAGATTCCGGCCGACGGCATCTTCGATCCGATCGCGCTGGGCCAGGATATCGAAGCGCTGATCGCGGCGCTCAGCGACGATGGACAGGCGTGTGTCGTCGGCATGGATTGGGGCGGCACCTCGACCTTCCAGGCGCTGGCCACGGCACCGTCTGCGATCAAGGCCGCGGTGGTCATGAATACTGCGCACCCGATCACGATCGCGAGCCTCAGGAGCGATCCCGATGCCGTTCGATCGGTCTTCCATGTCTATTTCTTTACGGTGCCTGGCGCTCACTCGGCGGTCAACATCGAGGGACTTCCCTTCGTCGACTACCTCTGGAAGTTGTGGTCGCCAACCCTGAAGAACGACGCGCATCTCCGCTCGGTCAAGCAGACGCTCTCTTCTCCCGGCACCATGAAGGCGGCGCTGAAATACTACAACGGCCTGGTCGATGCGGGAGTTGCGGGGCGCCTGCCGATCAACGACATGCATACGCCGACGCTGACGATCTATGGCGGCAACGATCCGACAGCGCGGTATTCGATCAAGGAAGAGCCGCTGTTCAAGGGGCCCCATCAGCGCGTCGTCCTGCCCGACGTCGGGCACTTCCCGCACCTCGAGCGTGAGGCCGAAGTCACCGGCCTGATCATGGACTGGTTCAAGACCCACGCCTCCGGCTGAACAGCCGTGCTGCAACCAGTGACCACGTCACGACGTCTTTCAAATTCTCTCTGAACAGGAGTGCGCGCAATGGACGCCACGACACAGCATCAATACGCCGAAGCCTTTCATGCTCTGCACAGAACGGGCGACCCGCTCGTCCTGTTCAACGCCTGGGACGTCGCGACCGCCAAGGCGATCGCGAAGACCTCGCCGGCCGTCGCGACCAGCAGCGGCGCGGTGGCGTCCGCGCTCGGCTTTGCCGACGGCGAAAATGCCCCGCTCGACATCGTG
>DASVOL010000321.1:0-4520 GCA_036383375.1 Bradyrhizobium sp.
CATCTATACCAGCGCGGAGCTGCATGCGCGCATCATGCGCGCGGTGAAGCGCCTCGGGTTCGAGCCCGACCAGGCGGCGCAGGCGCTGCGCTCGCGGGCGTCGAATACGATCGGCTGCATGGTGGCCGATTTCTCCAATCCGCACTACACCGGCATGGTGAGCGCGGCGGAGGAGGAATTCCAGCGCGCCGGATTCCTGCTGATGCTGGCGGCGACCAAGCACGAGGAGGCGCGCGAGGCGGCGTTCCTATCGGCGGTGCGGCGCCGGCAGAGGGATGGACTGCTGCTGTTCGCCGGCGACAATTCCCACAAGGACTTCATGAAGGGACTGGCGACGCTCGACCTGCCCTGCGTCACCGTCGACCGCGAGGTGCCCGATAGCGTCATGGTTCGCGTCGATCACCGCGGCGGCGCGCTGGAAGCGACGCGCTACCTGATCGGGCTCGGCCATCGCCGGATCGCGCTGCTGACCGGCAGCGCCGCAGTGTTGCCGAGCACGGAGCGGCTCGCCGGCTACCGGCAGGCGCATCAGGAGGCGAAGATCGAGGTCGATCCCAGCCTGATCCGCCCGCACATGCAGGGCGCCAACACCGCCTTCAGCTCGGTGTGCCAATTGCTACAAATGACGAAACCGCCGACCGCGATCATCTCGCTCGGCACCAGCATGTTGGCCGAGGTGCTGGAGGCGATCACCAGCAACGGCCTGCGCTATCCGCAGGACGTCTCGATCGTGTGCAGCGGCGACACCGACCTCGCCCGCCACGCGACGCCCGCGATCTCGGCCTTGAGCTGGGACATGAACGAGGTCGGCCGCACCGCTGCGCGGCTGTTGCTGGAACAGATCCGCGAGCCCGACAAGGCGGCCAGCGGTGCCCCCGTGTTCCTGCCGACGCGGCTCATCCTGCGCCATTCCTGCGCGGCGCCGGCAACGCCGACGCGCGGCAGGAAGTAACGCCGCGCCGATCAGTCAGCCTGCGGCGCGGCCGCGTATTGCGCGTCGGAGACGTGCTCCATCCAGGTCGCGTAGTCGCCGTCGAGCGCTTCGTGAATCGCGATATGGCTCATGCCCGTGGTTGGCGCTGCGCCGTGCCAATGCTTCTCGCCCGGTGGAATCCACACCACGTCGCCCGGTCGGATCAGGCGGATCGGGCCGTCCCAGCTCTGCACATATCCGACGCCGGCGGTGACGTAGAGCGTCTGGCCGAGCGGATGGGTATGCCACGCCGTGCGCGCCCCCGGCTCGAAGGTGACGCGTGCGGCCTGCACCCGGGCCGGCGCGGGCGCATTGACGATCGCGTCCGCCCATACCGTGCCGCTGAACCAATCGGCGCTGCCGCGCCGGCTTGCGATCGATCCTGCGCGCTTGATGTCCATCTGAGGTCCTCTCATTTACCCAAACTGGAAACGGTTCCAGCAATTCGTCATCGCGGGCTATCGCCCCTCTCGATGACGGAGCGAAACCGCGGTCGCACCACGCTCAGCGGAGCACAAACCCTTCATAACCGCGCTGTGCGATCTGCGCGATACGGTGGCGATAACCCTGGCCGACATAGGGCATGAACACGCGCGGCTTGCCCGCGATGTTGGCGCCCTGGTACCAGGAATTGGCCTTCGGATAGAGCGTGCGGCTGGCGGCGTCGGCGACATGCGCCATCCAGGCGCGCTCGGCGTCGGGCTCCGGCTCGATCCGCGTCAATCCCTTGGCGCGCATGCTGCCGAGGCAGGCCGCGATCCACTCGACGTGATTCTCGCAAGCATGGATCACATTGCCGATGACCGAGGGGCTACCCGGCCCGGTCACGACGAACAGATTCGGAAAGCCGGACACCATCAGGCCGAGATAGGCGCTGGGGCCATCGGCCCATGCCTCCTTCAACGTCGCGCCGTCGCGCCCGCGGATCTGCATCGCGGCGAGCGCCCCGGTCATCGCGTCATAGCCCGTCGCCAGCACCAGCGCATCGAGCGTAAAGGACCGCGTCGCGGTCTCGACGCCGGTCTCGGTGACTGATGTCAGCGGCTCCGTGCGCAAATCGACCAGCTCGACATGCGGCAGATTGTAGGTCGCGAAGTAGCCGGTATCGATGCAGATGCGCTTGACGCCGAGCGGGTAATCCTTCGGTGACAGCGCCTCTGCCGTCGCCCTGTCATTCACGATGCTGCGGATCTTGTCGCGCACGAAATCGCAGGCGACGTCGTTGACGGCCGCATCGGTCAGGATGTTCGGGAACGCGGTCAGGATGCCGCCGCCGCCCTGCTCCCAAAGCTGTTCATAGCGCGCCCACTGCACGTCCCGCTCGGGCACCTGCGCGTCGAAGGCATTGGCAGGCACCCGCCCGAACTCCGGGGTCTCGAGGCTCTCGCGATACTTCGCGATCACGGGCTCGGCGGCTGCGATGTCGGCAACGGACAGCGGCGCATTGCGTGCCGGCACCGAATAGTTCGGCGTGCGCTGGAACACGGTCAGGCGGCTCGCCGCCTTTGCGACCATCGGGATCGTCTGCACACCCGAGGAGCCGGTGCCGATCACGGCAACGCGCAAGCCGGAAAAGTCGACCTCCTGATGCGGCCACTGCCCGGTGTGATAGACCGGTCCGCGAAAACGTTCGAGGCCCGCGAGCTTCGGCTTGTTGGGCACCGAGAGATTGCCGGTCGCCATCACGCAGGTCGACGCGACGATGCAATCGCCGCGATCGGTGCGCAACGTCCAGCTCTCGCCTGCCTCGTCCCAGTCGGCGTTCGTCACCCAGGTGTCGAAGCGGATCAGCGAGCGCAGATCGAACCGGTCGGCGACGCGCTGCGCGTAGCGCAGGATCTCCGGCTGGGCGGCGTATTTCTCGCTCCACCGCCATTCCTGCCGCAGCTCCTCCGACCAGCTATAGGAATAGAACAGGCTCGGTATGTCGCACCGCGCACCCGGATAGCGATTCCAGTACCAGGTGCCGCCGACGTCGGATGCCGCCTCGATGCCGATCACTTTCAGCCCGAGCTCGCGCAACCGGTAGATCGCGTAGAGCCCGCCGAAGCCGGCACCGACCACGACCGCATCGCATTCGGCGACCAACGGCGGCCTCGCGCCATGGTCCGGGCTCGCCTGCTCCAGTCTGCTCATTTGTCACATCTCTCCGGCCGCAGGAATATTGCCATCGGTGGGAACGCGCGCTAGTCTGGAAACGTTTCCAGACCGGAAGCGCATACGATAATTGTCGCCGGGCGTCAACGCGCCGGCCCCGACAAGGGGAGCCGCGGGCACGTCACAAGGCGAGCAGCGGATCATCAGGGAGTGATTGAGGGATGTTGGACGGATTTTGTCTTCGCGCGTGCCTGGCGGCCGCGGTAACGATCGGCGCGCTGTCACCGGCGCTCGCGCAGAAGAATTACGGCCCGGGGGTCTCGGATACCGAGATCAAGATCGGCAACATCATGCCCTATAGCGGCCCCGCTTCCGCCTACGGCGCGATCGGCCGGACCGAGGCCGCCTATTTCAGGATGATCAACGACCAGGGCGGCATCAACGGACGCAAGATCAACTTCATCAGCTATGACGACGGCTTCTCGCCGCCGAAATCGGTCGAGCAGGCGCGCAAGCTGGTCGAGGGTGACGAGGTGCTGCTGGTGTTCCAGCCGCTCGGCACCGCGCCCAATGTCGCGATCCAGAAATATCTCAACGGCAAGAAGGTCCCTCACCTCTTCATCGCATCGGGCGCGACGCGCTTCGGCGATCCCCAAGGCTTTCCCTGGACGATGGGCTGGCAGCCGAACTACCAGAGCGAAGGCCGGATCTACGCCAGATACATCCTCGACAAATTCCCGAACGGCAAGATCGCGGTGCTCTGGCAGAACGACGATGCCGGCAAGGATGCGCTCAAGGGGCTGCGCGACGGCCTCGGCGACAAGGCGAGCAGCATGATCGTCGCAGACAAGTCCTACGAGCTGACCGACCCGACGCTGGATTCGCAGATCGTTGCGCTGCGCGCCTCGGGCGCCGACATCCTGTTCACCTGGGCGGCGCCCAAGGGCGCGGCGCAGACCATCAAGAAGGTCGCCGAGCTCGGCTGGAAGCCGACCTTCTTCCTGACCTCAACGGCGACGTCGGTCGCCTCCGTGATGCGTGCCGCGGGCGTCGAAAACTCGCAAGGCATCATCTCGGTCGCTTACCTGAAGGACCCGACCGACACGATCTGGAACGATGACGCCGAAACCAGGGAATGGCGCGCGTTCATGGACAAGTACATGCCCGACGGCGACAAGACCAACGGCAATCACGTCTATGGCTACGCCGCGGCGCAGACGCTGGCGCAAGTGCTCAAGCAATGCGGCGACGATCTCACACGCGAGAACGTGATGAAGCAGGCCGCCGGCCTGAAGGACTTTGCGCCGAAGATGATCCTGCCCGGGATCAGGATCAACACCAGCGCAAACGACTTCCGTCCGATCGAGCAGTCGCAGCTGATGCGGTTCGAAGGCGAGAGCTGGAAGCTGTTCGGCAACATCATCACCGGCGAGGTCGGCAGCGAATAGGA
>DASVOL010000322.1:0-1771 GCA_036383375.1 Bradyrhizobium sp.
GCGCGCGAGCTGGATGTCGCGCGCGGCCGCGACGCGTGCGGCGACCTCGGCCGAGCCCTCCGCCGGCGGCGGCAGGATCAGGTCGGCCGCGGTCACGGCCGGCACCTCGATCCGCAGGTCGATGCGATCCATCAGCGGCCCGGAGATCCGCATCTGGTAGTCGGCGGTGCAGCGGTCGAGCCGGCCGCGCTTGCAGGAATAGCCGGGTTCATAGGCGTGGCCGCAGCGGCATGGATTCATCGCCGCGACCAGCATGAAGCGCGCCGGATAGGTGACGCGATGGTTGGCCCGGCTCACCGCGACCTCGCCGTTCTCCAGCGGCTGGCGCAGCGAATCCAGCACCCGCGGATCGAACTCCGGCAATTCGTCGAGGAACAGCACGCCCTGATGCGCGAGCGAGATCTCGCCCGGCTTGGCGCGCATGCCGCCGCCGGTCAGCGCGGCCATGCTGGCGGAATGATGCGGGCTGCGGAACGGGCGCCGCGCGGTCAGCGCGCCGTCACGGATCTCGCCGGCGACGGAGGCGATCATCGAGACTTCGAGCAGTTCGGACGGCGACAGCGGCGGCAGGATCGAAGGCAGCCGCGCCGCCAGCATCGATTTGCCAGCGCCGGGCGAGCCGATCATGAGCAGATGATGTCCGCCGGCCGCGGCGATCTCGAGCGCGCGTTTTGCGCTCTCCTGGCCCTTGATGTCGCGCAGGTCGAGCAGCGCTTCCTCGCGCTCATGTACCTTGGGCTGCGGCCGCGACAGCAACTGCGTGCCCTTGAAGTGATTGGCGATCTGGATCAGCGAGTGGGCTGCGATGATCTGGATGTCCGGGCTCGCCCAAGCGGCTTCCGAGCCGCAGGCGGCGGGGCAGATCAGCCCCTCGTCGCGCGAATTGGCGCCGATCGCCGCGGGCAGCACGCCCGCAACGGCTGCAATCGAGCCGTCGAGCCCGAGTTCGCCGAGCACGGTGAAGCCGCTGAGCGCATCCGGCGGGATCGCCCCGATCGCCGCCATCAGGCCAAGCGCGATCGGCAGGTCGTAATGGCTGCCCTCCTTGGGCAGGTCGGCCGGTGCGAGGTTGACGGTGATGCGGCGGGCGGGAAGTGCGAGGCCGGAGGCGATCAGCGCCGAGCGCACCCGCTCGCGCGCCTCCGACACCGCCTTGTCCGGCAGGCCGACGATCGCAAACGCCGGCAGTCCCGGCGCGACCTGGACCTGCACGTCGACCGCACGGGCCTCAATCCCCTCGAACGCGACGGTGGAAACCCGCTGGACCATGCTGCCCCTATCTTCCGCCACCCAAGGTAGCGGAGCAGGGAGTGAAGTCAAGAACAATACAGGAACATCCGGAGGATGGGCCGGTATACGGGCAGGCGCAGACCACGCCCGGAGCGGGGCTCACTAATCTCTCGGGCCGATCCCGGCCCGGTCCGGGATCGCGGAATGTGTGATTTGCTTCATTGCAATCTGTGCGAGCGCGACCCTAAGCTCTCAGCCTGAGGAGAGCCCGAACCTTCATTTCGAGTTTGGAAAATATTGTTCTTGGTCGCAGCGGTGCTGCTCCAGTCTCGGGCCTCCGACGCCAGAAATTAGACGATGGACGGCATCTGCGCCGGTCCAGAAATATTTCGCTGCCTGTAACGTTGCGCTTGAGAGGACACCCATGGCCCAGACTGGAGTCTTCATATCGTACAATCACAAAGACAAGAAAATCGCAGAAGCGGTGGTGGAGTCGCTCGCCGGCCTATCGTCGAATCTCGAGGTTTTCATCGATCGCGCC
>DASVOL010000323.1:0-3628 GCA_036383375.1 Bradyrhizobium sp.
CTTGCGCCGTTCGACTTCGCGCAGATGTTCGATCTCGCCCGGATAGAACACGCCGCGGCTCCCTTCCGAGGGCGGCGTCGATTTCAGGTAGCGGGCGAAATCGGCGACCTCGCGTCTGAAGTCCTGCAAGGGGCGGAACGCCGCGACGTTGAACACCGCCATGAAGCAGCCGTCGTTGTGACGGCCGGTCGGCTCGACGCCGAAGCCGAGGCCGGTCAAGAGGCCGCACAGCACCTCGACCATCGCGGCAAGGCCCGAGCCCTTGTAGCCTTCGCTGCCGCCGAGCGGCAACAGCGCGCCGCCCTTGCGGTAGTCTTTCGGATCGGTGGTGTCGCGCCCTTCGGCATCGATGATCCAGCCCTTCGGGATGCTTTCGCCGCGCGCCACCGCCAGCTGGATCTTGCCGGCCGCGACCGCCGAGGTCGCCATGTCGAGGTAGAACGGCGCCTCGAGATCTGAGGGAACCGCGATCGAGAGCGGGTTGGTGCCGAGCCGGGCCTCGCGGCCGCCGAACGGGGCGACATGTTTAGGCGAGCGGCCGGAATCGGCGGCCGCAATCCCGATCATGCCTTCGCGCATCGCCATCAGCGGATAATGCGCCAGCCGGCCGACATGGCTCTGCCGGAACACGGTGCAGGCCGCGACATTGGCGGTCTTCGCCTTGTTGATGGTCATCTCCATCGCCTTGGCGTTGACATGGAAGCCGAACCCCCAATGACCGTCGATCACGGTCGTGGTCGGCGTCTCCTGCACGACGGTCCATTTGGCGCCGGGGACGATGTGGCCGGCCTTGATGCGGTCGATATAGGTCGGGATCGCGATCACACCGTGGGAGTCATGGCCGGCGAGGTTGGCGTTGACGCAGCCGGAGGCAACCGCATTGGCTTCCTCCTCCGATGCGCCGGCGCCCCGGAGCAGCGCCGCGCCGATGCGTGTGAGACGGTCGGCCTGGACGATCGGCATGGGATTTTCCTCGCGGTCCGCCCGCGTGATGCGCGGGTCTTGCTTGCTGTTATCGAGCTCATGCTCTCAAAGCGCAGCCCGCCGAGCAAGGGGCGGAATATCCGGTCCGCCATACCGCCAGCAGGGTGCTCCCGGCCGGGATTTCACTGAATGGAACGGGCGCGGTCGCGCTGCGGAATTTGGGCGGTGCCGGCGGCGCAACCAGGGGCGCAATCCGCGCCCCGCAACCCTTCGCCTCAGGCTGGCACACGGCGTCCGTATTATCCCGGAAAACGGCCACCGGGATTCGTCAGCCGTTTACTTTGTCTCACAACTTGCCGGATACACTAACCATCACTTAGGCCTCTCGCGGGCAATGTTCCCCGGCAGATTGAAGGGGGTGGCCCTGGGGCCTTCAGGGATCGTGCAGTCGAGCATCGGACGTACATTCGCGGCGTTGAATGCCACCAACGAAGCGATCCTGTACGCGAAATCACCAGAAGAATTGTACGGAAAGGTCTGCGAAGCCGCGTTCTCGAGCGGGAGCTTCCTGGCCGCGACCGTCTTTCTGCTGGAGCCGGATACCGGTCGGCTGACATTTGCTGCCGGTTGCGGTGACGACGTCGCGCGTCTGCGCAGCATCAGGATTTCCACCCTCGCCAACATTCCGGAAGGGGACGGCGTCGCCGGGCGGGCGTTCCGCGATCAGAGCGCCAGCGTCAGCAACGATTACATCAACGATGCCCGTTCGGCGGCCTGGCGCAGCGGCCTCGCGACGGCCGGCGTCGGGGCCGCGGCGGCGATGCCGCTGGTCTGCAACGGGCGCAGCGTCGGCGTCTTCATGGTGACCCGGCGCGAGGTCGACTCGCTCGGCGAGGAGATCGTGTCGCTGCTGCAGCGCATCGCGGCGAACGTGTCCTTTGCGCTCGACAATTTCGACCATGAGGCGTCGCGCAAGAGTGGCGAGCGGGCGATGCGCCGGCTCAACCGCATGTTCGGCGCCATCAGCGCAACCAACGAGGCGATCCTTCGCGCCAAGACCGAGCACGATCTCTATCAGCGGGTGTGCGACGCCGCGGTGTTCAGCGGAAAATCCTTCGCCACCGTGGTGCTGCTGGCCGAGCCCGACACCCATTGGCTCGAACCCGTCGCCGGCACCGGCGAGGCGCTCGACCTGATCACGCAGACGCGCTTTTCGACCGACCCGGACAATCTCTACGGCAAGGGGATCTGCGGCGAGGCGTTTCGGACCAAACGGCCGTGCATCGAGCACGACATTCCGATCTCGACGGGTGCCTCGCAGGCGCAAGCCGGCGAGAGCGGTCTGATGGCCTGCGTCGCGCTGCCGCTCACCCGGTTCGGCAGGAGCATCGGCGTCCTGATCTTCTTCATCGGCAACTCCTGGGCCCGCGACGAAGAGATCATCACGCTGCTGGCGGGCATCGCCGAGAACGTCTCGGTTGCGCTCGACACGTTCGGCCGCGCCACCGAGAAGGCCAAGGCCGATGCCGAACGCGAGCGGCTGTCGCGGATGTTCGCGGCGCTGAGCGCGACCAACGAGGCGATCATGCGCGCGCGGTCGCGGCTCGAGATGTTCGAGCTGGTCTGCGCCGCGGCGGCGCATGGCGGCGGGTTCAACTCCACCAGTATCCTGATCGCAAAGCCCGGCGACGACTTCCTGGAGATGATGGCGGTGGCGGGGCCGACCGCCGAGAATGCGCGACGCCTCAATGTCTCGCGCAGCGAGGCGCGTCCCGAAGGGCGCGGGGTTTGCGGCAGGGCGTTCCGCTCCCGGCGCGCCTGCGTCAACAACGAGTTTCTCGGCGACGTCGCCAACAGCCCATTCCGTGACGTCATCGACCGCGAGGATGCGCGGTCGGGCGCGGCATTTCCGTTGATCGTCGACGACGAGCCGGTCGGCGTGATGCTGTTCATCTCGGCCAAGCGCAACACCTTCTCGGCCGAGTTCGCCGAGCTGCTGCAGCGGCTCGCCGACAACGTCGCCTATGCGCTTGGCAGCTTCGATCGCGCCGATGAGAAGGCGCGCACCGAGGAGCAGAAGGAACGGCTGAGGCGGATGTTCGCGGCGCTGAGCGCGACCAACGAGGCGATCATGCGGGCGAAATCCCGCGGCGAACTGTTCGATCTGGTCTGCGATGCCGCGGCAGTCGGCGGTCAGTTCATCTCGGCCACGATCAGGCTGGTGCGCCCGGGCGAAGCCTTCCTGGAGAACGTGGCTGCTTCCGGCCCCGACCGGGTACGGGCCCGCGAAGTCCAGTTGTCGGCCGATGCGACGCGTCCGGAGGGACAGACGCTGACCGGCGTCGCGATCCGCACCCGCAGGCCCTGCATCAGCAACGACTATCTCAGCGACTTCGGCCCCGAGTCGCATGTCTATCCGGTCGTGCGCGACAGCGGCAGCAAGTCCGGCGCGGCCCTGCCGCTGCTCAAGAACGGCGAGGCCATCGGCGCGCTGGTGTTCCTCTCCGGCGAGTTCAACACCTTCAGTCCGGAGATGATGGCGCTGCTGCAGCGGCTCACCGAAAACGTGTCGTTTGCGCTGGCCAATTTCGACCGCGCCGACGAGAAGGCGCGGGCCGACGAGCAGAAGGAGCGGCTGTCGCGGATGTTTGCGGCGCTGAGCGCGACCAACGAGGCGATCATGCGGGCGAAGTCCCGCGCCGAG
>DASVOL010000324.1:0-8553 GCA_036383375.1 Bradyrhizobium sp.
GGAATGCCGCCGATGTCAGCTACAGCCTCTAGGGTGATTTCAGACGACGCCATCGAGAGTGAAGACCGGTGCCTCTTTTGAGCATGATCTTTCCGGAACAGCTGGCTCCACTTCCGGATCATGCTCCGCATTCCGCCATCGCCGATGACGACCAACTCCCGACAACATCGTGCGTCGCAGCGACGAGTTCAAGAGTCCCGACGACATGTCAGGTTCCCGGCACAAACCCCTCGAAAATCATCTGATCGGCGTAGCGGGCCGCGCGCTCGCGCTGTTCCGCGGTGCGCACGGTCCAGGCCAGCAGCGGGCAGCCGAACACGTTGCGGGCGATCCAGGGCGCCGGCGCCGGCAGCTGGTTGACCCAGAAGGCAACGAAATGCGGCTCGGTCTTGAAGCCGTGGCGCAGATACAGCATGCCGTCGCGCTGCGCCGGCGTCAGCTTGGTCCAGGAACTGTCGTCATAGGTCCGCTGTGCGGTGATGCCGCGCGGTAGGTTCGGCATGGTCTCGCGCAGTGCCAGCACCTGGTCGGGATCGAACGACATGCCGACGACAGGGCCGGAATAGGACGACAGCACATCGGCCATCCGGGCTACCAGCTTGCGGTCGCCGTCGAAATGGCTCTTCACCTCGATCACCAGCGGGACGCGGCCGGCGACCAGCGCGCAGAGGTCGCCGAGCGTCATCATCTGCTCGGAGGTGTTCTTGAACTTCACCGCCTTCAGCTCGGCTGCGGTCTTGGTCGACAGCAGGCCCGAGCCTTCGGTGAGGCGGCCGAGCGCATCGTCGTGATGCACCATCGCCTCGCCGTCGGCGGTGAGCTGGATATCGCACTCGATGGCGAAATTGCCTGCGACCGCGGCGTTCGCCGCGGCCGGCATGTTCTCGATGACACCGCGTGCGGCATCGTGCAGGCCGCGATGGGCGACCGGCCGTTTGGTCAGCCAATCAGGGGCGCGCATCGATCAGGCGACTTCGAACACGCCTTCGACCTCGACCGCGGCGTCCGCGGGCAGCGAGGCGACGCCGACGGTGGTGCGGGCATGGCGGCCCTTGTCGCCGAACGCTGCGACCATCAGGTCGGAGGCGCCGTTCAGCACCTTCGGTCCGTCGAAGAAGTCCGGCGCCGAATTGATGAAGCCGCCGAGCCGCACCACGCGCACGACCTTGTCGAGATCGCCGAGCGCCGCCTTGACCTGGGCCAGGAGGTTGATCGCGCAGCCCTGCGCCGCGGCGACGCCTTGCTCGAGCGTGACGCCGGCCCCGAGCTTGCCCTTAGCGATCAGCTTGCCTTCTGCGTTGAAGCAGACCTGGCCCGAGACGAACAACAGGTTGCCGCTGCGGACGAAGGGGACGTAATTCGCGACCGGGGAGGTCGGCTGGGGAAGTGTGATGCCCTGTGACGCCAGTTTCTGTTCGACGGTACCCGCCATTTTTGTTCCCCAATTGGATTTGCACGAAGCCTGAAACGCGGTCAGGGCCAAGTTTGTTTCGATTGTTTCGCGCATCGTGCCGCCGGTTGCAAGCGACGGCAGGGTGATGGCGGCGCGGCCGTGATGTGCGGAATCGCACGGAAAACTGCCGGAAATGACGACAAATTCGCTCCGCACATTGCCATTTTGTCAGATTTGCCCCAGTTGCGGCGCAATACCACCGTCACTATTGTGACGAATCCCTGCCTCATCGAGGAAAAACCATGACCCTGCCGTTTCGGAATCCGTCGCGTGCCCTGGTGCTCACGATTGCCGTTGCCGCAGGATCCGGTCTGGTTCAAGGGTCGGCCGCCGCTGCGGCCAGCGGGCCGTTTCTGGCGCATCAGGCGCTGTACGATCTGAGCCTCGTGAAATCACGCGGCTCCAATTCGGTCAGCGATGCGCGCGGGCGCATCCTGTACAATTTCTCCGGCAGCTCCTGCGAAGGCTACACCTCCGAATTCCGCCAGGTGTCCGAACTCGACAGCGGCGAGGGCAAGGTGACGCTGTCCGATCTGCGCTCTTCGTCGTGGGAGGATGCGTCGGGCAAGAGCTACCGCTTCAAGATCGACACGCGGATGAATGACAGTGACTCCTCGCCAGTCGACGGGATCGCCGAGCGCGTCGGCGATCATATCACCGTGAAGCTGACCCAGCCGGTGAAGAAGACCTTCAATCTCGACGGCAAGATCGTATTCCCGACCGAGCAGATCCAGCACATCATCGCCGCCGCCCGCGACGGCAAATCGGTGCTCGAGCAGACCGTCTATGACGGCTCCGACAATGGCGAGAAGGTCTACAACACACTGACGGTGATCGGCCGGCCGATCGGAGGCGATCGCGCGCCGTCGTCGCCCGATCCGTCGACCGCGAGCGATGCGATGAAGACGATGACGCGCTGGCCGGTGACGGTGAGCTATTACGACAGCGACGCGCGGGCCAAGGATGGCGAGCAGACGCCGGTCTACGCGATGTCGTTCGAGCTCTACGAGAACGGCGTCTCCCGCGCGCTGGTCCTGGACTACAACGATTTCGTGATCTCGGGCGCGCTGGACAAGTTCGACGTCAGGGATTCCAAGCCCTGCAAGTGAAGGCTGGCGCTCGCCACCCACTTAATGTCGTCCCGGGCAAGCGAAGCGCGACCCGGGACCCATAACCACAGGGCCGAGTTGTTGAGGGGCGCTGTGGCCTCAGCGTCGCGCAATAATCACCGTCGGTGGTTATGGGTCCCTGCTTTCGCAGGGACGACAGCGGAGCGAGCCAGACCGCACTGGCCGGAACCATCAGACACGAGTACGCTTCCCAAAACACGCGTGTCAGGGAGGCACATCATGAGCAAATTAGACCATCTGCGCCCCAGCGGCCTGCATCACAATCCGGCTTACTCCCACGTCGTCGTCGCGACGGGCGCGCGCACGATCTACATTTCCGGACAGGTTTCCACCGACGAGGAGGGACGGGTGGTCGGCGCCGGCGATCTCGCCGCGCAGACGACGCAGGTGATGCAGAATCTCGGCATGGCGCTGAAAGCCGCGGGCGCGAGCTATTCCAACATCGTCAAGATCACGACCTTTGTGGTGGGATACAAACCGGAGCTTCGCCCGATCATCGGCAAGGCGCGCTCGGCGTTCTTCGAGGGCATGGAGCCGCCGGCCTCGACGCTCGTCGGCGTCACGGCGCTCGCGGCGCCGGAATGGCTGATCGAGATCGAGGCGGTGGCCGTCGCGGATTGAGGACCTCGCCGCGAGGCTCGCAAAACCGTCATCCTGAGGAGCCGCGAAGCGGCGTCTCGAAGGATGGACGGCCCGGCTGGTGGCCGTCGACCCTTCGAGACGCGCGCAAGAGCGCGCTCCTCCAGGGACAAAGGCGGAGCCTTTGCGCGGGGGTGACGGTAACTGAGATCTCCTACTCCTCCGCGCTCTTCCCCGGCCCCTCATAGGCAATACCCCTGATCACGGCGGCGTTGCCGAATTTCTTGCGCAGATTGTCGATCGCGCGTTCGGCGTGCGCAGAGCGGCGGTCGAGCATGTCGGAATCGTTGGCCTGCGCGCCCGGGCGCAGCGCGCTGACGCCGGCGCCCATCAGGCGGAAGGCGGTGCCGTCGATCTCCTTGGCCAGCATCTCGCGCGTCACCGCAAAGATCTTGGCGGCCAGTTGGGTCGGGGTCTGGATCGATTGCGAGCGGGTGCGCTGGCGGAAATCGGCGGTCTTCAGCTTCAGCGTGATGGTGCAGCCCGAGAGGTCGCTGCTCTTCAGCCGCGCCGAAGTCTTCTCCGACAGCTTCCAGAGCAGTTTTTCCAGGACAGCAAAATCGCGGATGTCGGTCTCGAAGGTGGTCTCGCTCGAGATCGTCTTGGCGCCGCGATCGGGCACCACCGTGCGGTCGTCGATGCCGCGCGCCAGCCGCCACAGCCTGCGGCCTTCGCTGGCGAACTGCTTCATCAGCTCGTTCTCGTCGGCGCGCTGCAGGTCGGCGATGACGCGGAAGCCGCGTTGCACCAGCTTCTCCTGCGTCGCAGGGCCGACGCCATAGATGAAGCCGACCGGCTTGCTGGCGAGCATCTCGCGCGCCTCGTCCTGGTCGAGCGCGGCAAAGCCCCTCGGCTTGTCGAGGTCGGAAGCGATCTTGGCGAGGAACTTGTTGCAGGACAGCCCGACCGACACCGAGATGCCGATGTCGCGCTCGACGTCGCGGGCGAACTTGGCGAGCACCTTGGCCGGAATCATGGCGTGGACGCGCTGCGTGCCGGAGAGATCGAGGAAGGCCTCGTCGATCGACAGCGGCTCGACCAGCGGCGTCAGCGCCTGCATCGCCTGACGCACCTCGCGCCCGACCCGGACATACTTCGCCATATCCGGTGGGATCACGGTGGCGTCGGGACAGAGTTCCAGCGCCTTGAACATCGGCATCGCCGAGCGGACGCCGTAGGTGCGGGCGATGTAGCAGGCCGCCGACACCACGCCGCGCTTGCCGCCGCCGATGATGACGGGGCGGTCGGCGATGTCAGGATTATCGCGCTTCTCGACGGTGGCATAGAACGCGTCGCAGTCGATATGCGCCAGCGCCAGCGCGGGCAGGGTGCGATGACGGACCAGCCGCGGCGAGCCGCAATGGCTGCATCGCTTCACCTTGATATCGAGATCGCCGAGGCAGTCTCGGCAGAAACTGAGGGGGCCGTCGGGAGCTGGCGCCGCCGTCGTCACGGCACGTCGCGCTCCCATTTCGGGTCGCCCAGCGCCTGGTGAGCGGCAGCGATGTTGGTCGGGTGCAATTCGGAGGCTGCGGCGAACGCCTTCACGGTGGCATCGTCGCGCATCACGAAATCGAGCACGCTCGCAAGAAATTGAGGATTGGACGCAGCGTTCCGCAGCGTCTCCGGACCGATTCCGGTTTCGGCCAGGAACAGACCCAGCCGCTCGGGATCGCCGGCAATGAAGCCGAGCGCCTGAATCGCAACGATTTCAGCGACTTCCCGGGGGTTGTGAACAGGCTTTTTCAACGCGCCGGTTTGCCTTTCCGTTAACTTATGGTCTCTAATGAGAGGCCCATCATGCCCGAGTCTTCCGCATGTGTTCAAGCAACGGAAACCACGCTGCGGAAGTTGGACTACGGGTTAACGGGTTAGAGCGATTCTGGCGCTAGTTTGAATTCACATTTTCGACGCGCCCCGCGCGCGGTGCGTGAGGTGCCGCAGCCGGGCCTGTTTCCTAAGTCTGGAGGGACGGGATGGCCAAAACCGTCCTGATCGTGGAGGACAACGAGCTCAATATGAAGCTCTTTCGCGATCTGCTGGAAGCGCATGGCTATCAGACTTCGGGCACCAGCAATGGCTTCGAAGCGCTCGATCTCGTCCGCAAGCTGCGCCCCGATCTCATCCTGATGGATATTCAACTGCCCCAGGTTTCCGGCCTCGAGGTCACGCGCTGGATCAAGGACGATCCCGATCTGCGCACCATTCCGGTGGTCGCGGTCACCGCCTTCGCCATGAAGGGCGACGAAGAACGCATCCGCGAAGGCGGCTGCGAAGCCTATTTGTCCAAGCCGATCTCGGTCGGCAAATTTATTGAGACTGTCCGACGCTTTATCGGATAGGGGAGTTGTGGTGCCATGTCCGCGCGTATCCTCGTCGTCGATGATGTTCCGGCGAACGTCAAGCTGTTGGAAGCCCGGCTGTCGGCCGAATATTTCGACGTGCTGACCGCTTCCAACGGGACCGAGGCGCTGGAAATCTGCGCGCGCGCCGAATGCGACATCATCCTGCTCGACGTCATGATGCCTGACATGGACGGCTTCGAGGTCTGCCGACGCCTGAAGTCGAATCCGGCGACGCACTTCATTCCCGTCGTCATCGTCACCGCGCTCGACAGTCCCGCCGATCGCGTGCGCGGCCTCGAGGCCGGCGCCGATGACTTCCTGACCAAACCGGTCTCCGACGTCGTGCTGATCGCGCGCGTGCGTTCGCTGACGCGGCTGAAGATGATGACCGATGAGCTGCGCATGCGCGCCATCACCTCGCTCGAGATCGGCATGCAGGCGCCCGAGCGCAGCGCGATCGCCGACCGTGGCACCGGCGGCCGCATCCTGCTGGTCGACGACCGGCCGTCGTCCTACGAGAAGCTGGCGCCGATCCTCTCCGCCGAGCACACCGTCGACGTCGAAACCAATCCGGCGGAAGCCTTGTTCCACGCCGCCGAGGGCAACTACGATCTGCTGATCGTGTCGCTCAGCCTCGACAATTTCGATGGCCTGCGGCTGTGCAGCCAGGCCCGCTCGCTGGAGCGCACGCGCCAGGTGCCGATCCTCGCGGTTTCGGATGCCGACAACAACGCGCGGCTGATGCGCGGGCTCGAGATCGGCGTCAACGATTATCTGCTGCGCCCGGTCGACAAGAACGAGCTGCTGGCGCGCGCGCGCACCCAGATCCGCCGCCGCCGCTACACCGATCATCTGCGCGACAACGTACAGAACTCGATCGAGATGGCGATTACGGATGCGCTGACCGGTCTCAATAACCGCCGCTACATGGAGAGCCACCTCGCAACGCTCGCGGAGCAGGCCTCGATCCGCGGCAAGCCGCTGGCGCTGATGATCCTCGACATCGACTACTTCAAGGCGATCAACGACACCTACGGCCACGATGCGGGCGACGACGTGCTGCGCGAATTCGCCGTTCGCATCCGCAAGTCGATCCGCGGCATCGATCTCGCCTGCCGCTATGGCGGCGAGGAGTTCGTGATCGTGATGCCGGAGACCGATCTGCATGTCGCCGGCATGGTCGCCGAGCGGCTGCGCCGCTCGATCGCGGGCGAGCCGTTTGCCGTCGACAAGGGCGGCAAGCGGATCACGGTCACGATCTCGATCGGTCTTACCACGCTGGAGCGCAAGGGCGAGCAGGTCGCCGATGTGCTCAAGCGCGCCGACACCGCGCTCTATCGCGCCAAGCACGACGGCCGCAACCGCGTGGTCTCGGCGGCGGCGTAGCGCGCGTCACACGCTCCGTATCATCCGTCGTCATACCCCGCGAAAGTGGGGTATCCAGTACGCCGCGGCTTCTCGATTGAAGCGTGACTGCCTCTGGAATACTGGGTCACCCGCTTTCGCGGGTGACGACAGGTAGATGAAGCTACCGTCCGCGCTTCACCGCGTCATAGGCCATCCGCTTGAACTCGAACGAGAACGGATGGACGAACGCCATCTGGCGCTGCGCCATCATGACGCCGGCCATCCCGGTCTTCGGCGAGATCCACCACTGGGTGCCCGCGACGCCACCCCAGTAGAATTCGCCGGCCGCATCAGGGTGATCGATCGGCGAGGGATTGAGGATCAGGCCACCGGCCAGAGCATGCGCCTTGCCGGGCTGCTCGCCCATCATCGCGAAGCGGATCCACTGTCCTTCGGGCAACTGGTTGGACATCATCATGGCGATCGTGTCCGGCTTCAGCAGCGTCGGTCCACCCGGCAGCAGGCTGCGGATCAGCGCGACCATGTCGGGCAGCGTCGAGACCAGGCCACCGCCACCACTGAGCCTGGCGATCGGACGCAGATAGGCGCCGGGGAAGGGCGCATTGTCGGTGCGGGTGAGGCCGGGCTTCATCGGTTCCATCAGATCCGCGCCCGCGTAATACGCGACGAGGCGCCCCTGATCCTGCTCCGGAACGACGAAGCCGGTATCGACCATGCCGAGCGGATCGAGGATGCGCGCCTTGATGAACTTGTCGAAGCTCTGGCCGCTAACGACTTCCACCAGGCGTGAGACCACATCGGTCGCGAGCGAGTACTCCCACGACGTACCCGGCTGATAGATCAGCGGCAGATCGGCGAGCACGTCAACCATGTCGGCGAGTGTCGTGTTGGGATTGTGCACGCCGCGCTCGTTCAGCGCCTTGAAGATCACGGTGCCGGGATCGAAGAAGCCGTAGCTCAAGCCGGCTGTGTGGCTGAGCAACTGGCGGATGGTGATCGAGCTCTGCGCCGGCTCGGTTTGATCGATCGACGTCGCGCCTTTCAGCAGGACCTTGCGGTTGCGGAGCTGTGGGATGAATTTCTCGATCGGATCGTCGAGCCGCAAGCGACCGTCCTCCAGCAACAGCAGCGCCGCGCAGGAGGTGATCAGCTTGGTGTTGGAGAATACCCGGAAGATGTGGTCGGTGCGCAGCGGGGTCTGCGCTTCCTTGTCGGCCCATCCGACGCAGCCCGTGTCGACGATGTCGCGCCCGACCAGAACCGACCAGGAGATTCCGGACAGCAGATTGTTGACGATATAGCGCTGCATGGCGGCGCGCGCCGGCGCGAAATCGTAGCCGGTGGCCGTCACCTTCAGATCTTCCATGGTTGTTCCCCAGTTATGCCGCAGGTTGTCGCGCGGTCGCCGTCAATCTCGCCAGACGGAATATCCAATCAGAATGCCGTCACGTGTCGTCGACGCTAACAACCAAACCGAACTTGTGTACGCAACCGGATTTATCCAGTGCGCTTGTTGTCCGCAGGCGCGGCGCCGCCGACCTTGACGCCCGCATTCGCCAGCAGCACGCGGGCGGCTTCCTTGGCCGCGCGCGCCATGGCTGGATCGTCGCGCACCAGG
>DASVOL010000325.1:0-11544 GCA_036383375.1 Bradyrhizobium sp.
GATCTGCGCGATGAACGGCAGGAACAGCGCGCGATTGAGGCCGCCCTTGTAGAGATCATCAGGCGCGACGTTCGAGGTCGCGACCACGACGGTGCCGAGATCGAACAGCTTTGCGAACAGCCGCCCGAGGATCATCGCATCCGCGATGTCGGTGACGTGGAATTCGTCGAAGCAGAGCAGCCAGGCCTCGTCGAAGATCGCCTGCGCGGTGAGCGCGATCACGTCGCCGTCGGCGATTTCGCCGCGCGCGATCTGCTGGCGGTAGCCATAGATGCGCTCATGCGCCTCGGCCATGAATTCGTGGAAGTGGGCGCGACGCTTGTGCTCGACCGGACTCTGCTGGAAGAACAGGTCCATCAGCATGGTCTTGCCGCGACCGACCTCGCCATGGACGTAGAGCCCGCGCGGCGGCTTGTCGTCCCCGTTGCCGCCGAACAATCGCCCGAACAGACCCTGCTTGCGCTGCGGCTTGTAGCTCGCGAGCCGCTCATCCAGCGCGCCGAACGCTTCGGCGGCGCGGGCCTGCGCGGGATCGGCCTCGATCGCGCCGGAGGCGACCAGAGACTTGTAGTGCTCAAGGAACGAGTTGGGCGAGGTGGACAGCATGAGCCCACCTTACGGCCCTAGTGCGCGGCAAATTGCAAGCGGCGAATTGTGCCAATGGGGTATGCAGGCGCAAGCCTTGCATACCCCGGCCGGCCGCACCGGCCGCCGCCTGACACCTCAAGCCGCGATCTGCGATGCCTCACGCGCAGAGCGCGTAGGAATCCTCGACCACGTAGGGGCCGCCGCCCGTCGACGCCCGCGACGAGAACAGCACGAAGCGGTCCGCCATGAAGCTGCGGCTCGGGAAGTAGCCGCGCACCGACAGATAATCCGCGACGTCCTGGCTCGATGCGTCATGCAGACGCGCGAGCGTGACATGGGGCGTGAATTTCCTGCCCTCGGGATTGAGCCCCATCCGCTGCATCATCCGCTCGAGCTCGGCCTGCAGTTCGATCAGCGGCCGACTGGGCTCGACGGCGGCAACCACCGCGCGCGGCTTGCGTCCACCGAAGCTCGACAGGCCTTGCAGTTTGACTTCGAACGGTTTTCGGTTCACCCGAAACAGCATCGTTGCGATCTCGTTGGCCCAGAGGCCATCGATGTCGCCGATGAAGCGCAGAGTAACGTGATAATTTTCGGGATCGATCCAGCGTGCGCCGGGAAGGCCGCCACGCAAATTGGAAAGTGTCTGGCCGATCTCGGCCGGAATTTCCAGTCCAGTGAAGAGACGCGGCATCGCATTAATCCTCGATGCTTGGCGCGGGTTTTGGGAGCCCGCCCCTGTAACAGCCCGGTGACGAATCACCGATGCCTATTTGTACCCGAGATATGTGACTCTGCGAAGCATGACCCGTTAACAGCTCGTAAACCTACGGACACGACACGGCGCGTTGCCTGCATTTCAACTGCGCTGCCCTGATATTGCGCCGAGAAATGCCTCCACCGTGGGCAGGATATTCTTGACGACGATGTCCACACCTTCCGCCGTCGGATGCATGCCGTCGGCCTGATTGAGCTTGGCATCGCCAGCAACGCCATCGAGGAAGAACGGATAGAGCGGCACGCCAAGCGATTTCGACAAATCCGGATAGATCGCATTGAACTTCGCTGCATACTCGCTGCCATAGTTCGGCGGCGCGAGCATGCCGCACAAGAGCACGGCGATCTTGCGCGCCTGCAACTTTGTGATGATGTCGGTGAGCGCGGCACGCGTCACCGCCGGATCGATGCCGCGCAGCGCATCGTTGGCGCCGAGCTCCACGATCACGGCGGCAGTTCCGTCGGCCACCGACCAGTCGAGCCGCTCGCGGCCCCCTGAGGCGGTGTCGCCGGACACCCCGGCATTGGTCATCTCGACCTTTATCCCTTTGTCTTCCAAGGCTTTTTGCAGCCGGACCGGAAACGCCGCGGCGGCCGGAAGGCCGTAACCGGCGCTCAGGGAATCGCCCAGAACCACCATCTTGATCGGTTTCGCCGAACCTTGCGCCGGGGCATTCTCTGGTGCTGGCGTCTGCGCACTTGCCGCCGTCATCAAGCCCATAAGCAACACGAGTATGTGCACGAAGATCCTCAACCGGCCCTCGACCGCAGCAGCGGAAGTGCCATATGACCGAACCATGGACAGTCTCATCGAATCCTC
This sequence comes from Bradyrhizobium sp., assembly GCA_036383375.1. GTDB lineage: Bacteria > Pseudomonadota > Alphaproteobacteria > Rhizobiales > Xanthobacteraceae > Bradyrhizobium. The sequence continues at coordinate 2,186 of DASVOL010000325.1, forward strand.
TTCACTGACCGACGTCGAGCCGGACACCATTGCCGTCAAGAACGTCAATCTCTCGCTCGGCACCGGCGCGGCACGGGTCCATATCCTCAAAGATATCAGCCTTCGTGTGGCAGCGGGCGAGGCCATCGGCCTGATCGGCCCGTCGGGTTCGGGCAAGTCGACCTTGCTGATGGTGATGGCGGGGCTTGAACGTCCTGACAGCGGAGAAGTGGTCGTCGACGGCACGTCGTTCAATGCCCTTGATGAAGATGCGCTGGCGCGCTTCCGCGGCCGCCAGGTCGGCATCGTGTTCCAGTCGTTCCACCTGATCCCGACCATGACGGCGCTGGAGAACGTCGCCGTGCCGCTCGAGCTCGCCGGCAATCCCGATGCCGCCGCGCGCGCCGCGCAGGAGCTGCAATCGGTCGGGCTCGGCGAACGGCTGCATCATTATCCGACGCAGCTTTCCGGCGGCGAGCAGCAGCGCGTCGCGATCGCGCGTGCGCTCGCGCCCGATCCGACGATCCTGGTTGCCGACGAGCCGACCGGAAATCTCGACGAGACGACCGGAAAGCAGATCATCGATCTGCTCTTCAGCAAGCACAGCGAGCGCGGCATGACGCTGGTGCTGGTGACGCACGACCTCTCGCTGGCGCAGCGCTGCGATCGCGTCGTGCGGCTGCGCTCCGGCCGCATCGACGGACAATCAACCACATGAGCATTGCGTCCGAAGTCGCGGTGCAAGGCCGCGCGTCGTCGCTTGCCTTCCGTTACGCGCTGCGCGAACTGCGCGGCGGCTTGCGCGGATTCTACGTGTTCATCGCCTGTATCGCGCTCGGCGTGATGGCGATTGCCGGCGTCGGCTCGGTCGCCGCGAGCCTCGGCGACGGCCTGTCGCGCGAGGGCCGCACGCTGCTCGGCGGCGACGTCGCCTTCTCGCTGATCTCGCGCGAAGCCAAACCCGACGAGGTCGCGTATCTGCGCACCCGCGGCGAGGTTTCGGTTGCAGCCACGCTGCGCGCGATGGCCCGCAGCGGCGACGGCAAGCTGGCGCTGGTCGAGCTCAAGGCGGTCGACGGCAGATATCCGATGCTCGGCGAGCTGACGCTCGAGCCGAACATGCCGGTCGCCGATCTGCTCGCCGAACGCGACGGCGTCTATGGCGCGGCCGCCGATTCAACGCTGCTCGCGCGGCTCGACCTCAAGCTCGGCGACCGCGTCAGCATCGGCAGCGCGACCTACCAGATCCGCAGCGTGGTTGCGGCCGAGCCCGACAAGCTCGCCGGCGGCGTCGGCCTCGGCCCGCGCTTCCTGATCAGCGAAGCCAGCCTGCGCGCCACTGATCTCTTGCAGCCGGGCAGCCTGGTGCGCTGGATCTACCGGGTGAAGCTGCCCGACGGCGCCAACGACGATCGCGCCACCACGGCCCTGATCGACGGCGCGCGGGCTGCCGCGCCGGAGGCCGGCTGGGAAGTCCGCAGCCGCAACAACGCCTCGCCGCAGCTCGAACGCACCATCAACCGCTTCACCCAGTTCCTGACCCTGGTCGGCCTCGCGGCGCTGCTGGTCGGCGGCGTCGGCGTCGCCAACGCGGTGAAGAGCCATATCGACCGGCGCCGCGACGTCATCGCCTCGTTCAAGGCGCTCGGCGCCACCGGCCGCGACGTCTTCACGATCTACTGCACGCAAGTGGTGGTGCTGGCCGGGATCGGTTCGGTGATCGGCCTCGTGCTCGGCGCCGCGCTGCCTTTCGTCATCGTCGGCCTGTTCGGCAAGGTGCTGCCGCTGCCGGTGGTGCCGGCGCTGCATCCCGACGAGCTCGCGCTCTCGTTCCTCTACGGCCAGCTGACCGCGCTGGCGTTCGGGCTGTGGCCGCTCGGCCGGGTCCACGACGTGCCGGTCGCCGCGCTGTTCCGTGAGACCGTCGCCAGCGAGTGGCACCGCCCGCGCTGGAGCTATCTCGCGCTGATGGCCGTCGTGGTCGCGCTCCTGATCGGGGTTGCGATCGGGCTCGCCTACGACAAGCGGGTGGCTTCGGTGTTCGTCGCCTCGTCGATCGCGGTGTTCCTGCTGCTGCGCGGGATCGCCGAGATCCTGATGGCGGTGGCGCGGCGGCTGCCGCGCAGTCGCATGACCATGTTGCGCCTCGCCATCGCCAACATCCACCGGCCGGGCGCGCTGACACCGTCGGTCGTTCTGTCGCTGGGGCTCGGGCTCGCGGTGCTCGTCACCATCACCCAGATCGACGGCAATCTGCGCCGGCAATTCCTGGCCGCATTGCCGGAACGGGCGCCGTCGTTCTTCTTCATCGACATCCCCTCCACCGAGGCCGACCGCTTCAGTGCTTTCCTCAAGCAGATCTCCCCGGACTCGACCGTCGAGGACGTGGCGATGCTGCGCGGGCGCATCGTTGCCGCACGCGGCGTCAAGGCCGACCAGCTCAAGCCGTCGGTCGATTCGGAATGGGTGCTGCAAAGCGACCGCGGCCTGACCTACACCGGCGAAGTTCCCAAGGGCTCGAAGATCGTCGAGGGCGAATGGTGGGGGCCGGACTACAGCGGACCGCCGCTGGTCTCGATGGAGAAGAAGATCGCCGACGGCCTGTCCTTGAAGATCGGCGACGAGATCGTGGTCAACGTGCTCGGCCGCGACGTGCCGGCGAAGATCGCCAATCTGCGCAACATCGACTGGCAGGGCCTCGGCATCAACTTCGTGCTGGTGTTCTCGCCGAACGCCTTCAAGGGCGCCCCGCACAGCCACGTCGCGACCCTGACGGAACCCCATGCCGGCGCCACCGACGATGCGCGCATCATCAAGCAGGTCGCCGACGCGTTCCCGATGGTGACCAGCGTCCGGGTCCGCGAGGCGCTGGAGACGGTCGGCACCGTCGTCAGCAATCTGGTGCTGGCGATCCGCGGCGCCAGCGCCGTGACGCTGATCTCGGCGATCCTGGTGCTGGGCGGCGCGCTCGCCGCCGGGCACCGCCACCGCGTCTATGACGCCGTGATCCTCAAGACGCTCGGCGCCACCCGGGCGCGATTGCTCGGCGCCTACGCGCTGGAGTACCTGATGATCGGCTTTGCAACCGCCATCTTCGGGGTGATCTCAGGTTCGGTCGCGGCCTGGCTGATCGTGACGCGGCTGATGACACTGAGTTTCATCTGGCAGGCCGGCAGCGCCGCGCTGGTCGTGGTCGCCGCGCTGGTCGTCACCGTCGGATTGGGGCTGGCGGGAACGCTGCTCGCGCTGAACCAGAAGCCGGCCTCGGTGTTGCGGAATTTGTGACAATTTGTAGCGGCGGCAGCGCCGTTTTGCCTATAAATGCTAGGCCAGAGCGACATTCGGCCGCGCGTGGAAGCTTGCGTCGGATGTGTTAATTTCCCACATACCACTCGGGTCGGATAGTCGGTTTGAATGACACGCAATTAATGTTCCGCAAACCGAGCCATCTGAGATAGATTTAGAACCGGCGCCGCAAATCCCTTGCGCTCCACCGGGACCAACCACGGGAATTCGACCATGTCGGACCTAGACCGCAACTACGCTTCTCCTTTCGGCCGGGCCGCCGGGCGCATTGACGCTGCGGCCGTCGACGCCGGTCTGCGCGCCTACATGCTGCGCATCTACAACTACATGAGCATCGGCCTCGCCATTACCGGCTTGGCCGCGCTCGGTGTCTACATGGGTGCGGTGACCACTGATCAGTCCGCCGCCGTTGCCAAGTTCGGCAATGCCTATCTGACGCAGTTCGGCTACGCGATGTTCGTGAGCCCGCTGAAGTGGCTGTTCATCCTCGCCCCGCTGGCGATGGTGTTCGTCATCTCGGCCGGCATCAACCGCCTGCAGCCTGCGACCGCCCAGCTCTTGTTCTGGGTGTTCTCGGCACTGATGGGCCTGTCGCTGTCGTCGATCTTCCTGGTGTACACGCACACCTCGATCGTGCGCGTGTTCTTCATCACCGCGGCGACGTTCGGTGCGCTGAGCCTCTACGGCTACACCACCAAGCGTGACATGAGCGGCATGGGCTCGTTCCTGTTCATGGGCCTGATCGGCATCATCATCGCGAGCCTGGTCAACCTGTTCCTGGCGAGCTCGGCGCTGCAGTTCATCGTCTCGGTGGTCGGCGTGCTGGTGTTCGCGGGCCTCACCGCCTGGGACACCCAGCGGCTGAAGAACGACTACATCTACGGCTACGCCTCGCAGGGTGGCGTGGCGGCAGAGCGTGCGGCAATCACTGGTGCGCTGTCGCTCTACCTGAACTTCATCAACCTGTTCACGCTGCTGCTGCAGCTGCTCGGCCAGCGCGACTAAGCGCCTCGAGCGAACCGATCGACCAGAGCCCCGGCCTTGCGGCCGGGGCTTTTCTTTTGCGCGGGGCAAAAATACGCTTGCGGCATGTCCACCCCTGCTCCGCCCGATCCGGAAATCAGGCCCACCGTCGAGCCGGACCTGCCCGCCGTCACCGCGATCTATGAGCACGCGGTGCGCTTCGGCACCGCGACCTTCGAGCTGATCCCGCCCGACCTGGCCGAGATGACCCGCCGCTACCGCGCGCTGATCGATGGCGGCTTTCCCTATTTCGTGGCCGTGCTCGACGGCCGCGTCGCCGGCTATGCCTATGCCGGTCCCTACCGGCCGCGGCCGGCCTATCGCTTCACGGTCGAGAACTCGGTCTATCTGGACCCCGCGATCCATCGCCGCGGCATCGGCCTCAAGCTGATGGAGCGCCTGATCGCCGAATGCGAGGCGCGCGGCTTCCGGCAGATGATCGCGGTGATCGGGGACCAGGCCAATGCCGGCTCAATCGGGCTGCACCGCCGCTGCGGCTTTCAGATGATCGGGACGCTCCCGAATGTCGGCCTGAAATTCGGCCGCTGGCTCGACACCGTGCTGATGCAGCGCGCGCTCGGCGAGGGCGCAGCGACGGTGCCGGCGGATTAGACGGGTTGGATATGCCCGATCTGTAGCCCGGATGAGCGAAGCGACATCCGGGTCCGATCTCGCTACGCGGAGGCGCCTTCCCCGGATATCGCTTCGCCGCGCTACGAAGCGCCGAGCTACACCAGCGACAGCTTGCGATCGATTACGAACAGCACCCGTTCGAGTTCGTGGCCGCGGCGCAGGATCAGGCCGGTCGCAGAAATCACGCTGTACATGCCCTGCTTGCGCGCCAGCCGGGGATCCTTCTCGATCCGGTAGATCGGCACTTCGGATGCGCGCCGGAACACCGAGAACACGGCACGGTCCTTCAGGAAGTCGATCGCATAATCGCGCCACTCGCCATCGGCGACCATGCGGCCGTAGAGATTGAGAATGCGGTTGAGCTCAAGTCGATTGAATGTCACGCGGTTGGGCTGTGGGGTCGCGGCGGCGGGACGCGCCGCGGCACGATTCCCACTCGGATCAGTGTCCTCCGAGATCAAACTCATCGAGCGCCTCCTGTCATCCCGGTGACGATCGGGTTCCGAAGGCCGGTGCCCCCACTTCGGGATCGTCACGTGAGTGACATGATTGCGCTAAGCGAAGGAGCCCGCAAGGGGCCATTCGCAACGCAACCAGACCTTAACCACGGTCAGGCGCGACGGATTGTCCGGAAAACCGAAGAGTCACGGGAACGTTAGAGGAATCATATTGCTGCCCCACTTCCGCCCATCGCCCGCCCCGCTGCCCTGCGAAAAGAAAATCCTGCGTTGGCCCGGTCCTTTCGGTTCCGGATTCCTCAGCCCCCAGCCCCCCGGGGCCGTCGGGATCGGGCCTGTTCGCAGGGGAATCAAATCCCAAACACTGGGCCAACGAAAGTTGGTCCTTTTTGTTTTTGGGGCCCTGCTCGATCACGCGCGATCGAGATGCGCGCGAAGCCTCGGCGCCTTCCTTTCAGCAAATCACTGGATGCACCTTGCCGCCGCGCGGAGCCGCACGACGACATGCGTGCGGCCCAACGACGCGACTGACGCCGGCGAGCGCTGCGGAGTGCTAGTGAAGCGAGGTGAATGCGGCGCCCAGCATCGGGCCCGGCTTGTCGCGATTGCCGTCCTGGACGTAGACGGCCGCGGCATCGACGCCATCGCGCGTGATGTTCTCCAGCGGCACGGTCCAACTCCCGGACGATCCGTTCCAGTCACCGACCTTCAGGAGATTGCGCACCACGTTGTGGTAGGTGATCTCGTGGCCGCGATTCTCGCCGCGCGAGATCGAGATCGGCACCGACTTCGAGATCGAGCAGATCCAGACTTCACCGCGCGACACTGCGGGCGATTTCGACGCGGCGACCGACACGTTGATCTGCTTGCCGCTCAGCGTCATCGTCACCGGCACCGACATCACGTTGCCGCTCTTTTCGGTATCCTTGATGGCGCTCTCGATGCTGGCGCGGTCGCTGCCGATCACATGGGCGGAGCCGTTGATGACGGCCTGCGGCGTATAGACGTCGCGATCGCCGCGCATGTGCGAATAGGCTTTCTGGCGCGCGCTGAAGCGGGAATCGGCCAGCGTGTCCTTCCAGCCGAGATAGTCCCAATAGTCGATCGGCATGCTGAGCGCGATGACGTTGGGGTCCTTCGCGAGCTCCCCGATGATCTTGTCCGCGGGCGGACAGGACGAGCATCCCTGCGAGGTGAAGAGCTCTACGACAGCACGCGGATCGGCGTGAGCGGGGCGGATGATTGCGACGATCGCGCAGAAACCGAGGGCGCTGGACCACCGCGAGATAGAATTATAGGCCATCATCGCTGTCATACTGCGAACCAGTCGTGATGATTTCTATCCGTAATTGTACGGAGCATGAAGTTGTCCCTTGAACTTGCGTGCCCCAAAACGCGAGAAAGCGGCCCTGTCATAGGCCGCCTTCTTTTTAGCCGCTACTCACTAAGCAGTGAGGCACCGATCACAAATCCGCGCAAGAGCATGGTCCGGAAAAGTGTGAAGCGGTTTTCCGGGCAGACCATGCTCAAACAAGAGGCCTAGGCCGCGAGTTTGCGCAGCACGTAGTGCAGGATGCCGCCGTTGCGATAGTAGTCGAGCTCGTCCAGCGTATCGATGCGGCAGAGCAACGGGACGTCCCGCTTGCCGCCGTCGGCGGAGACGATCTCGGCCGTCAGCGTCTGCCGCGGCTTCAAATCGCCCTGCAGCCCGCGGATCGTGACCTTCTCGTCGCCCTTGAGGCCGAGCGAGGACCACGAGGTGCCGTCCTGGAAGGTGAGCGGAAGCACGCCCATGCCGACCAGGTTGGATCGGTGGATGCGCTCGAAGCTCTGGCAGATCACCGCGCGCACGCCGAGCAGGCGGGTGCCCTTCGCGGCCCAGTCGCGCGACGAGCCGTTGCCGTATTCGGCGCCGGCGAACACCACCAGCGGCACGTTCTCCTGCTGGTACTTCATCGCGGCGTCGTAGATCGACATCTGCGCGCCGTCGGGCCAGTGCTTGGTCAGACCGCCTTCCGGAATATTGCCGTCGGCGCCCTTCAGCATGAAGTTCTTGATGCGGATGTTGGCGAAGGTGCCGCGCATCATCACTTCATGGTTGCCGCGCCGCGTGCCGTACTGGTTGAAGTCGGCGGGGCGCACCTGGTGCTCGCTGAGGAACTTGCCGGCGGGCGAGGTCAGCTTGATCGAACCGGCCGGCGAGATGTGGTCGGTGGTGATCTTGTCGCCGAACATCGCGAGGATGCGCGCGTCGACCACGTCGACGACCGGGTCCGGCTGCTTCTTCATGCCCTCGAAGTAAGGCGGGTTCTGCACATAGGTCGAGCTCATGTTCCAGCGATAGGTCTCGCTTTCCGTGGTCTTGATCTTGCGCCAGTTGGTATCGCCCTTGAACACGTCGGCGTACTTCTTCTTGAAGATCGTCGCGGTGACGTACTTCTTCATGAAGGCGTTGATCTCCTTGGTGGTCGGCCAGATGTCCTTGAGGAACACCGGCTTGCCGTCCTTGCCGATGCCGATCGGCTCGACCGCGAGATCCTTGGTCACGGTGCCGGCGAGCGCATGCGCGACCACCAGCGGCGGCGAGGCGAGGTAGTTCGCCTGCACGTCCGGCGAGACGCGGCCTTCGAAGTTGCGGTTGCCCGACAGCACGGCGGCGGCGACGATGCCATTTTCATTGATGGACTTGGAAATGTCTTCCGGCAGCGGGCCGGAGTTGCCGATGCAGGTGGTGCAGCCGAAGCCGACGAGGTTGAAGCCGACCTTGTCGAGATCGGCCTGCAGGCCGGAATTGGCGAGATACTCCGCCACCACCTGGCTGCCCGGCGCGAGCGAGGTCTTCACCCACGGCTTGGCCTTCAGGCCCTTGGCGGCCGCCTTGCGCGCCAGCAGGCCGGCGCCGATCAGCACGCTCGGGTTCGAGGTGTTGGTGCAGGAGGTGATCGCGGCGATCACGACATCGCCATGGCCGAGATCGAAGTTGCGGCCCTCGACCGCGAAGCGCTTCGTTTCACCCTCGGGCTTCTTGTACTCGTTGACCAGCGCGGTCGCGAAACCGGTCGACACCGCAGGCAGCGCAATGCGGCCTTCGGGACGCTTCGGTCCGGCCATCGACGGCACGACGTCGCCGAGATCGAGCGTCAGCGTTTCGGTGAACACCGGATCGGTCGACTTGGCGGTGCGGAACAAGCCCTGCGCCTTGGCATAGGCGGCGACCAGCGCGACGCGGTCCGCCTTGCGGCCCGAGGTCTTCAGGTAATCGATGGTCGCGGCATCGACCGGGAAGAAGCCGCAGGTCGCGCCGTATTCGGGCGCCATGTTGCCGATGGTCGCCTTGTCCGCGACCGACAGGAAATCGAGACCGGGGCCGAAGAACTCGACGAACTTACCGACGACGCCGAGCTTGCGCAGCATCTGGGTGACGGTCAGCACCAGGTCGGTCGCGGTGACGCCTTCCTTGAGCTGGCCCTTGAGCTTGAAGCCGACCACCTCGGGCAGCAGCATCGACAGCGGCTGGCCGAGCATGCAGGCTTCCGCCTCGATGCCGCCGACGCCCCAGCCGAGCACGGCGAGGCCGTTGACCATGGTGGTGTGCGAGTCGGTGCCGACCAGCGAGTCCGGATAGGCGATCTCGAAGGTGCCGGTCTTCTTGCCGACCGTCATCTTCTCCTTCTTGGTCCAGACCGTCTGGGAGAGATATTCGAGATTGACCTGGTGGCAGATGCCAGTGCCGGGCGGCACGACGGAGAAGTTCGAGAACGCCTTCTGGCCCCACTTCAGGAATTCGTAGCGCTCCTGGTTCTGCTTGTATTCTTCCGCGACGTTCTTGCCGAACGCCTTGTTGTCGCCGAAGAAGTTCACGATCACCGAGTGATCGATGACAAGGTCGACCGGCACCAGCGGATTGATCTTCTCCGCATCGCCGCCAAGCTTCTGCATGGCGTTGCGCATGGCGGCGAG
>DASVOL010000326.1:0-1553 GCA_036383375.1 Bradyrhizobium sp.
TCCTCGGTGACGCGCACCTCATACCAGGTCGGCAGGCCCTGGATGTTGGAGGGGAAGATGTTGCGCGGCGACACCGGCACGCCGTGACGCAGGATCGAACGCGCGAACAGTTCGTTGGCGGAAGCCGAGCCCGAACCGTTGACGTTGGCGAAGCGGACGACGAAGTCGTTTACGCTGCTGATCGGGCTTTGGACTGACATGTTGATCCCGCTTGAACCATATCGATGAGGTACTTCTGCATGTCCCAGGCGCCGGTCGGGCAGCGCTCGGCACACAGCCCGCAATGCAGGCAGACGTCTTCGTCTTTCACCATGACGCGGCCGGTCTTCAGGTCGCCGGAGACGTAGAGCGCCTGGTCGTGATGCGGCGAGGGCGCCTTCAGGCGCTGCCGCAAATCATCCTCTTCACCGTTCGGGGTGAAGGTGATGCAGTCCATCGGACAGATGTCGACGCAGGCGTCGCATTCGATGCAGAGCGGCGCGGAGAACACCGTCTGCACGTCGCAGTTCAGGCAGCGCTCCGCCTCGCCGAGCGCGAGCTTGAGATCGTAACCCAACTCGACCTCGGCGCGGATGTCCTTCAGCGCGATCACCTTGTCGCGATGCGGCACCTTGAAGCGCTTGTCGGTGGAGATATCGTTGTCGTAGCTCCACTCGTGGATGCCCATCTTCTGCGAGGAGACGTGCACCTCGGGCAGCGGGCGCTCGTTGATGTCCTCGCCGGACAGCATCCGGTGGATCGACAGCGCGGCATCATGGCCATGCGCCACCGCCCAGATGATGTTCTTCGGCCCGAACGCCGCGTCGCCGCCGAAGAACACCTTCGGATTGGTCGATACGAACGTCTTTGGGTCGACCTTCGGCATGTGCCACTTGTCGAATTCGATGCCGCAATCGGCTTCGATCCAGGGGAACGCATTCTCCTGGCCGACCGCAACGAGCACATCGTCGCAGGACACGGTCTCGTCAGGCTCGCCCGAGGGCACCAGATTGCGGCGGCCCTTGGCATCGTATTCGGCCTTCACCTTCTGGAAGGTGACGCCGATCAGCTTGCCGGCCACATGCTTGAATGCCACCGGCACCATGTAGTTGAGGATCGGGATGTCCTCGTGCAGGGCGTCTTCCTTCTCCCACGGCGAGGCCTTCATTTCCTCGAAGCCGGAGCGGACGATCACCTTGACGCTCTCGCCGCCGAGGCGGCGCGCAGTACGGCAGCAATCCATCGCGGTGTTGCCGCCGCCGAGCACGATGACGCGGCGGCCGATCTTGTCGACATGGCCGAACGACACGTTGGACAGCCACTCGATGCCGATATGGATGTTGGCGGCGGCTTCCTTGCGGCCGGGAATGTCGAGCTCGCGGCCGCGCGGCGCGCCGCTTCCGACAAAGATCGCGTCATAGTTCTCGGAGAGCAGCTGCTTCAGGCTGTCGACGCGCTGGCCGCCCTTGAACTCGACGCCGAGGTTGAGGATGTAGTCGGTCTCCTCGTCGATCACGTTGTCGGGCAGACGGAATTTCGGAATCTGGCTGCGCATCATGCCGCCGGCCTTGGGA
>DASVOL010000327.1:0-1717 GCA_036383375.1 Bradyrhizobium sp.
CGATGACCTCAGAGGTAATCGATCGGCGCACGCGAACCTTCGATAGTCCGGACAGCCGCACAGTCCGGCCCACCAGAAGGAGAGCACCATGACCGACCACACCACCATCGCCCGCCGCTATATCGCGCTCTGGAACGAGCGGATGCCGAGCCGCCGGCGCGAGATGCTGAGCGAGAACTGGACCGCCGACGCGCGTTATGTCGACCCGATGATGAGCGGCGACGGCCATGACGGCGTCGACGCGCTGATCGCGGGCGTGCAGCAGAAGTTTCCGGACTTCACCTTCAAGCTGATCGGCGAGCCGAACGGCTTCGGCGACCATGTCCGCTTCTCCTGGGGCCTCGGGCCCGACGGCGTCGACAGCCCGATCAAGGGCACCGACTTCGCCATGCTGAAGGACGGACGGATCCGGAGCATCACCGGCTTCCTCGACCAGGTGCCGGGCGCCTGAGGCGGTCTCCCAACGACCGTCATTCCGAGGCAGCCCGAAGGGTTGAGCCCGGAATCCATTCAGCCGCAGCGCTTGCGGTCCGATGGATTCCGGGCTCTCGCTTCGCGAGCCCCGGAATGACGAGGGGACAGAACGCCATCGCGGACGCCTGACGCACCGCTTCCACCTCCGCGACGGCGCTGCTAGTCTTCCCGAAACACAGGGAGGACGCCATGAAGGCAGATTTCGCCTTCAAGACTTCTGTTATCAGCGACATCACGCCGGCGCTGCTGGCGATCGGCCGCGACGGCTTTCCGCAGGCGCTGATCGGCGCGCTGCGCCGCGTCGCCGGCGTCGGTCACTGCATGGTGTTCTCGTTCACGGGCCCGCGGTCCGCCGCGTGCCTGCTCGACGTCGGCAACATCCCGACCGGGCGCGATCTCGGCATCGCCTATTCGGAACATTTCCATCAGGCCGACCCGAACCGCGATGCGGTGTTCGAGGGGCAGGCCCAGGCCGTGCCGATCGTGCTGCCGACCTTTGCCCGGCGGATGTACAGCGACGGCTACCGCAAGATTTTCTTCGACGATTCCGACATCGTCGACAAGTTCGCCTCGGCGATCTGGACCGGCGATACCTGCTTCTATGTCAATTTCTACCAGATCACCGCGCAAGGCCGCTTCAGCCGCGCGCAGATCGCGCGCCTTGCCGCAGTTGCGCCCGCATTGACCGCAGCGGTGGCGCGGCACTTCCAGCGCGACCCGGCAGCGGATGCCGATCCGATCGCGCGGCTGAAGACGCTGTTTGCAACCACTGAGCCGCTCGCCCGGCTGACCGGCCGTGAGAAAGAAGTCTGCCTCGGCATCCTCTCGGGCCTCAGCTCGGAAGCGATCGCCGCCGAGCTCGGCATCGGGCTGCACTCCGCCCTCACCTATCGCAAGCGCGCCTATGACAAGCTCGGCATCTCCTCGCAGAACGAGCTGTTCGCGATCGCACTGCGCCTGATGGCATCGGCACGCCAGCTGAACTGAAGGGGTCTGAGCGCCCACCTCCCGCTGTCCCCAACGGTGGGGACAGACCGCTCACGGCTGTCGGCCTATGCTCGGTTCGAAACCTGAAGCCAACCTGAGATCACGTCGTGAGCAGCGCTCCCCATTTCGACATCGACGTCCCCGCCTTCTGGCAGGATCCCTATCCGGCGCTGGCGCGCATGCGCAAGGAAGCGCCGATCGCCTTCGTGCCGCAGCTCGGCAGCACGCTGCTGTGCAACCGCGACGACATCTTCGT
>DASVOL010000328.1:0-21854 GCA_036383375.1 Bradyrhizobium sp.
GACGCCGTGGTGCAGTGCGCCGTGGTCGGCCGACCGGTCGAGGGCAATGAGGAGGTCATTGCCTTTGTCCAGCTGATCAAGGGGTCGACTGCCACCGTGCAGGACCTGATGGCCCATATTGCCCCGCAACTCACCTCGTACAAGCGCCCGTCGGAGATTATCCTGATGGACGCGCTGCCCGCGACATCGACGGGCAAGCTCCTGAAGCACAAGCTTGCGGAGTCGTTGCGCAGCTGAAGCTGCCGCATCGTCCGCAACATCGCTCACTCGAACACAACCGGAGTACACCATGCAGAAGAGAAACAAGACGGTGGCCGTCATTGGTGCCGGTGATTTCATCGGCGGCGAGATCGCCAAGAAGTTCGCCTCCGAAGGCTTCACCGTCTTCGCCGGTCGCCGCAACGGCGACAAGCTGGCGCCGCTGGTCAAGGAGATCGAGGCCGCCGGCGGCGAGATCCACGCACGCTCGCTCGACGCGCGCAAGGAAGAGGAGATCATCTCGTTCCTCAACGACGCCGACAAGCATGCGCCGCTGGAAGTCTGCATCTTCAACATCGGCGCCAACGTCAATTTCCCGATCCTGGAGACCACCGAGCGCGTGTTCCGCAAGGTCTGGGAGATGGCCTGCTACTCCGGCTTCCTGGCGGGGCGCGAGGCGGCGCGGTTGATGACGGCGCGCGGCGAGGGCAACATCTTCTTCACCGGCGCGACCGCATCGCTGCGCGGCGGCAGCGGCTATGCTGCGTTCGCCAGCGCCAAGTTCGGCCTCCGCGCCGTGGCGCAGGCGATGGCGCGCGAGCTCGGACCGAAGAACATCCATGTCGCGCATCTGATCATCGATTCCGGCGTCGACACCGAATGGGTGCGGCAGCGCCGCATCGAGGCGCTCGGCCCGAACGCGCTCGACAATCCCGATCTGCTGATGCCGCCCGCTTCGGTCGCGACGTCCTACTGGCAGCTCTACCAGCAGCCGAAGAGCGCCTGGACCTTCGAGCTGGAAATCCGACCCTTCGGCGAGAAGTGGTAAGGAGTACCGCAGATGGAGCTCGCGCTCTCCCCTGAAGACGCGGCGTTTCGCGACGACGTCCGCGCCTTCATCAAGGACAATTATCCGGCGGAGATGCGCGTCCCCAATCCGGAGACCGATCTCTCCAAGGAGCAGATGCTGCTCTGGCATCGGATCCTGCACGAGAAAGGCTGGATCGCGCCGCTGTGGCCCAAGGAATATGGCGGGCCGGGCTGGTCGATCACCCGGCGCTTCATCTTCGAGCAGGAGACGACGCGCGCCGGCACGATGCCGCCGCTTGCGTTCAGCGTCACCATGGTCGGCCCCGTCATCTATACCTTCGGTAACGCGGCGCAGAAGGCGAAGTTCTTGCCGCGCATCCTGTCCGGCGAGGACTGGTGGTGCCAGGGCTATTCAGAGCCGGGCTCCGGCTCCGACCTTGCCACCGTCCGTACCAAGGCGGTGCGCGACGGCGACCACTACATCGTCAACGGGCACAAGACCTGGACCACGCTGGCGCAGCATGCCGACTGGATCTTCTGCCTGGTCCGTACCGACCCGGCCGCGAAGCCGCAGTCCGGCATCTCGTTTCTCTTGATCGACATGAAGTCGCCGGGCGTAACCGTGCGTCCGATCATCACCATCGACGGCTCGCACGAGGTCAACGACGTCTTCCTGGAGAACGTCCGCGTCCCCGCCGAAAACCTGATCGGCGAGGAAAACAAGGGCTGGACCTACGCCAAATTCCTGCTCGGCAATGAGCGCACCAGCATGGCCGGCATCGGCCGCTCGACGCGCTATCTCAATCGGCTGAAGAAGATCGTGAAGGCCGAGATCCCGGAAGACGATCCGGCGCATCTGGAGTTCATCCGGGACATCGCCCGCGTTGAGCTCGATGTGCTGGCGCTGGAGGCGACCGAGCTGCGGGTCGTGGCCCAGATGGCGCGCGGCATCGATCCGGGGCCGGCGGCCTCACTGTTCAAGATCCGCGGCACCGAGATCTTCCAGGATATCACCGAGCTGACGCATCGGGCGATCGGCAATGACGGACTTGCGATCCGTGAGCATCCGGTCAGCGCCAACCGCTTCATGCCGGGCCCGGACTACGGCCACACGGCATCGGAGAAATATCTCAACTCGCGCAAACTCTCGATCTACGGCGGATCGAACGAGATCCAGCGCAACATCATCGCGAAGGCGGTGCTTGGACTCTAGAGCGCGATGCTCAAGCAGGGACCCAGAGCGCATCTCATCGCGCTCTAGCAGTAGCGGCACGAGAGGATCGGATGGATATCCAGTTCACGGAAGAGCAGGAATTGTTGCGGTCCAGCGTGCAGCGGCTGCTGCGCGACCGGTATGACTTCGATGCGCGCCGCAAGATCGTCGCCAGCGAGGACGGCTTCAGCCGCAAGCATTGGGCTGAATTTGCCGAGCTTGGTCTGCTCGGCGCGCCATTCTCGGAAGCCGTCGGCGGGCTCGGCGGCGGCCCGCTGTCGACCATGATCATCATGCAGGAGTTCGGCCGCCATCTCGTGATCGAGCCGTTCGTCGAGACGGTTGTCGTCGCGGGCGGCCTGCTCGAGCAGGCAGGTTCCGACGTACGGCAACAGGCCTACATCGCCGACATCATCGCGGGATCGAAGCTCTGGGCGCTGGCCTGGACCGAGAGGGGCTCGCGCTTCGATCTTGCCACGGTCACCGCGACCGCCCGCCGAGAGGGCAACGACTATGTCCTCACTGGCGAGAAGACGGCGGTGATGGCCGCGCCCTGGGCGGATTATCTGATCGTTTCCGCCCGCACCTCGGGCCATCGTCACGACCGCGGCGGCGTCAGCCTGTTCGTGGTCGATCGCCGCGCCGCCAATCTCGATCTGCAGAGCTTCAGGACGATCGATGGCCGCCGGGCAGCCGAGATAAGCCTGCGCGGTGTGCGCGGCGAATTGCTCGGCCGGGAAGGCGAGGGTGTCGCCGCGCTGGAAGCCTGCCGCAACCGGGCGATCGGCGCGCTCTGTGCCGAGGCGGTCGGCGCGATCGGCGAGTTGAACGAGGCGACACTCGACTACTCCAAGACGCGCAAGCAATTCGGCGTCACGATCGGCAGCTTCCAGGTGCTGCAGCACCGGATGGTCGACATGTTCATCGCGCATCAGGAGGCGCTGTCCCTGATGCAGCATCTCTCGCTCAGCCTTGCCGATGATGACGGCGGCATTTCCCGGCTGGCTTCGGGCGCCAAATCCAAGATCGGCTATGCCGGCAAGTTCGTGGCCGACCAGGCGGTGCAGCTGCACGGCGGCATGGGCATGACCGACGAGCTCAATGTCGGCCACTACTTCAAGCGGATTTCCTCCATCAACATCCAGTTCGGCGATCCCGCCTACCACGTGCTGCGCTATGCGCAGCTCGATGCGGCCGCCTAAGCCAGAGAGGCA
This sequence comes from Bradyrhizobium sp., assembly GCA_036383375.1. Classification (GTDB taxonomy): domain Bacteria; phylum Pseudomonadota; class Alphaproteobacteria; order Rhizobiales; family Xanthobacteraceae; genus Bradyrhizobium. Next base: position 3,436 of record DASVOL010000328.1, read on the forward strand.
AGCATGTCACAGGATGCAGTCATCGTTTCCACCGCGCGCACCGGCGTCGGCAAGGCCTATCGCGGCGCGCTCAACAACACCGACGGCCCGACTCTGGCCGGCCACGTGATGGCCGAAGCCGTCAAGCGCGCCGGTATCGCGCCCGGCGAGGTCGAGGACGTGGTGATGGGCTGCGCCATGCAGCAGGGCACCATGGTGATGAATGTCGCGCGCAAGGGCGCGATCCGCGCCGGCCTTCCCGTCACGGTCGCCGGCACCACCATTGACCGGCAATGCGCCTCCGGCCTGCAGGCGATCGCGGTCGCGGCCCGCTCGGTCATGCTCGACGGCGTCGAGATCGCGATCGGCGGCGGCATCGAGTCGATCAGCCTGGTGCAGAACGAGCACATGAACCGGTTCCACGCCGTCGACGACGAGCTGATGGCGATGAAGCCCGAGATGTACATGTCGATGCTGGAAACCGCCGAAGTCGTCGCCGAACGCTACGGGATCGGCCGCGACAAGCAGGACGAATACAGCCTGGAGTGCCAGCGCCGCGTCGGCGCCGCATTGCAGGGCGGCCGCTTCAACGACGAGATCGTGCCGTTCACGACCAAGATGGCTGTGGTCAACAAGGACACCAAGGAGGTCAGCTTCCAGCAGGTGACCCTGTCTAAGGACGAAGGTCCACGTCCCGACACCACCGCGGACGGCCTGGCAAAAATCAAGCCGGTGTTCGAGGGCAAGACCATCAGCGCCGGCAATGCCAGCCAGCTTTCTGACGGCGCCTCGGCCTGCGTGATCATGAGCGACAAGATCGCCGCGCAGAAGGGGCTGAAGCCGCTCGGTATCTTCCGCGGCTTCGTCGCCGCCGGCGTCGAGCCGGACGAGATGGGCGTCGGCCCAGTCGCAGCGATCCCGCGGCTGTTGAAGCGGCACAATCTGAAGATCGACGATATCGATCTCTGGGAGCTCAACGAGGCCTACGCCGTGCAGGTGATCTATTGCCGCGACAAGCTCGGCATCGATCCGGACAAGTTGAACGTCAATGGCGGCTCGATCGCGATCGGCCATCCCTATGGCATGACCGGGGCGCGGCTCACCGGCCACCTCCTGATCGAGGGCCGCCGGCGCAAGGCGAAATACGGCGTGGTGACCATGTGCATCGGCGGCGGCATGGGCGCGGCGGGCCTGTTCGAAATCGTCCACTGATCGGAAACGCGGGAGAGATTTGTGAAGACAGCAATCACTGAACTGTTCGGTATCCAGCATCCGATCATCCAGGGCGGCATGCACTATGTCGGCTTCGCCGAGATGGCGGCCGCGGTGTCCAACGCCGGCGGCCTCGGCATCATCACCGGCCTGACCCAGCGGACCCCGGAGCTGCTGGCGAAGGAGATCGCGCGCTGCCGCGACATGACCGACAAGCCGATCGGAGTGAACCTCACCTTCCTGCCGAGCTTCACCGCGCCGCCCTATCCCGAGTATATCGCTGCTATCCGCGAGGGCGGGGTCAAGGCGGTGGAGACCGCGGGCCGCAGCCCGGAGCAGTACATGCCGGCGCTGAAGGCGGCCGGCATCAAGGTGATCCACAAATGCACCTCGGTGCGGCATTCGCTGAAGGCCGAGAAGATCGGCTGCGACGCGGTCAGTGTCGACGGCTTCGAGTGCGGCGGCCATCCCGGCGAGGACGACATCCCGAACATGATCCTGCTGCCGCGTGCGGCAGACGAGCTGAAGATTCCGTTCGTGGCCTCGGGCGGCATGGCGGATGCGCGCAGCCTCGTCGCCGCGCTGTCGATGGGCGCGTCCGGCATGAACATGGGAACGCGCTTCATCGCGACCAAGGAAGCGCCGGTCCATGCCAATGTAAAGCAGGCGCTGCTCGACGCCGACGAGCTCGACACGCGCCTCGTGATGCGCGCGCTGCGCAACACCGAGCGGGTGCTGAAGAACAAGGGCGTCGACGAGCTGCTCGAGATCGAGCGCGAGAAGGGCGGCAAGCTCAAGATCGAGGACATCCACGAGCAGGTCGCCGGCGTCTACCCGAAGGTGATGATCGAGGGCGAGATGGATGCCGGCGCCTGGAGCTGCGGCATGGTGGTCGGCCTGATCCACGACATTCCGACCGTCAAGGAGCTGATCGACCGCATCATGTCCGAGGCCGAAGCGATCATCCGGCAGCGGCTGACCGGCTTCCTCGACGGCAAGTTCGAAGCCACGGCGGCCCGCGCGGTCGCCTGACGGGAGAGTGCCATGACCGAGCATGTCAAAGTGGAAGTCGCCGCCGGCGTCATGACGCTGACCTTGCAGCGGCCCGAGAAGAAGAACGCCCTGACCGGCGCCATGTATGACGCCATGTCGAACGCGCTGAAGCAGGCCGAGGCGGATCCATCCGTCCGCGTGATCCTGTTCCAGGGCGACGGTGACAGCTTCACCGCGGGCAACGACCTGGCTGATTTCGCGAGCCAGGCACGCGGCGAAAGTGCGGTCGATAGCCCAGCGCATCGCTTCATCGAGACCATCAGCAAGGTCGGCAAGCCTCTGGTCGCGGCCGTGCAGGGCAATGCGGTCGGCGTCGGCACCACCATGCTGCTGCATTGTGACCTGGTATATCTCGCCGAGAACGCGCGGCTGATCACGCCCTTCGTCAACCTCGCTCTGGTGCCGGAGGCTGCATCGAGCTGGCTGCTTCCCTTGAGGATCGGGCACGCGCGCGCCTATGCGATGTTTGCGCTCGGCGAGCCGATGGACGCGCAGGGTGCGCTGACATCCGGCCTTGCCAACGCCGTGGTGCCGCAGGCCGATCTCCGCAAGAAGGCGCATGACGCGGCGGTCGCGCTGACCAAGCGGCCGGCCGGTTCGCTCAGCATGACCAAGAAGCTGATGCGCGAGCAGCAGCGGATCGCGGCGCAGATCGCTGAGGAGGGCGTGCTGTTCAAGCAGCGGCTGACGACGCCGGAGGCGCGTGAGGCCTTTGCCGCGTTCGCCGAACGGCGTCAGCCTGATTTCACCAAACTGTCGGCCTGACCGGCAGCGCAGATCACGGACACATCGAGGGAGTGAAAAGCATGGGCGTCGTCGGCAGCCATCAATATCCCAGCATGGAATCCGTGATCTACGGCAAGCCGGCGGCAGAAGCGCTGCGTGAGGAGGCGGAACGGTTGGACGCCAAGCGCGTCTATCTGATCGCCAGCCGGACGCTGAACACCACGACCGACGAGATCGAGAAGATCCGTAAAGGACTCGGCGATCGCCATGCCGCGACCTTCGACGGCGTGCCGCAGCACACGACGCGGGATATCGTGACCCAGATCGCGCGGCAGGCGAGCGAGGCCAAGGCCGATCTCGTGGTTGCGATCGGCGGCGGCTCGGTGGTCGATGCGGCGAAGATCGTGCTGATGTGCATGGAGCACGAGATCTTCGAACCCGCGGGGCTCGACGGCTTCGAGACCACGCCCGACCGCCGCTTCGGACCGTTCCGCAACCCGAAGGTGCGGATGATCGCGATCCCCAGCACGCTCTCGGGCGGCGAGTACAATTCCGGCGCGCTGGTCACCGACACCAGCCGCAAGCTGAAGCAGATCTTCAATCACCCGATGATGATGCCGCGCAGCATCATCCTCGATCCCGCGATCACCAGATACACGCCGGAGAAGCTTTGGCTCGGCTCCGGCACACGGGCGATGGACCACGGCATCGAGGCGATCTGCTCCAGCCGCCCCAACGTGCTGGTCGACGCGGTGTGCCAGCAGGGACTGCGCTATCTGCATCGCGGCCTGCTGCGCACCAAGGCCAATCCCGACGACGAGGCGGCACGGCTGAGCTGCCAATTGGGTTCGTGGCTGTCGGCCTTCGGACTGCAGTCGCGGGTGCCGATGGGCGCGAGCCACGCCATCGGCCATGTGCTCGGCGGCACCTGCGACGTTCCGCATTATTTCTGCACGGCGGTGATGATGCCGAGCGTGCTGCGCTACAACCGCCCCGCGACGGAAACCGCCCAGCAGGCGATTGCCGCCGCGCTCGGCGCGCCCGGCCGCGAGGCCGGCGAGGCGTTCGCCGGTTTCATCGCAGAGCTCGGCCTGCCGCAGCGGCTTGCCGATGTCGGCGTCGGCGAAGACCGCTTCGATCTGATCGGCCGCAACGCCATGCTGTCGATCTTCACGCGCACCAACCCGCAGCCGATCCGCGAGCCCGGCGACGTCGTCAAGATCCTGAAGCTGGCCGCCTGAGACAACAGCATCGGAGCAGCCCTCATGGCCGCCTTGCGCATCTTCTCCTATCTGCCGAACCCGCGGGTCTGGAAGGCAACCATTGCGGCGCGGTTCTGCGGCGTCGATGTCGAGGTCAGGGGCGCCTCCGGCAAGGAATTGCGCGACTGGCTGTGGGATTACGATGCCCATCCTCTTACCGAGAAGGAACGCGCCTCGCTGTCGTCATTGGCGCGGACCGGCCGGGTCGGACTGACCGGCGCGCAGCTGTTCAAGACCGATGCGTTCATGGCGGCGCAGCCGTTCGGCAATGTGCCGGCCGCGTTCGGCGCCGACGGCAAGGTCGGGATCTTCGAGTCGAACAGCATCATGCGCGCGGTGGCGCGGCTCGGTGAGGCGAAGTTCCAGCTCTATGGACGTGACGCCTATGAGGCGTCGAGGATCGACAGCTTTCTCGATGTCAGCCTGGTGTTTGCGCGCGACACGCAGATCTATCTGCTCGCGCTGTCGGGCGGCACGGTCGACGCCGCGGTTCATGCCCGCGCGAAGGATGCGTTCGCGATCTATGCCTCGGGGATCGAGCAGGCATTGTCGCCACAGCGAGAGGCGCTGGTCGGGAACGGCATCTCGATCGCCGACATCTGCCTTGCTGCCGAGCTTGCGCTGTTCATGAACGAGCATGCGCGGACCGAGCAGTTGCAGAAGCAGGGGTTGGACAAGATCTTGCATCCGGGGGTGCAGGATGCGTATCCGCTGATGTTCGCGCACTTTGCCCGACTGGTCGAGCACGAGCACATCAGGCCGGACCTCAAGCCTTATGTCGAGAAGCTGCGGTCGAAGGCGGCTGCCTGATCTCGAGAACGATTGGCTGCAACGCGGAGGATTGACTGCATGAGCGTACCCGTCTGTCTGATTTCCGGCGTTGGGCCCGGCACCGGTTCGGCGCTCGCCCGAAGATTCGCTGAAGGCGGCTATCGCGTCGCGCTTCTGGCCAGGAACGAGGAACGTCTCGCCGCGCTGGAGCAGCAGCTGCCGGGCGCCAAGGCCTATCGATGCGATGTGTCCGATCCGGTGCAGGTCGAGACGGTGGCGTCGGCGGTGGAGGGGGATCTCGGCCATCCCAGTGTCGTGATCCACAACGCCGTCGGTGGCGCGTTCGGCACCTTCCGCGAGATCGATCCGCAGATTCTCAATCGCAACTTCCAGGTCAACACAATGGGCCTGCTATACCTGGCGCGGCGGTTTGCCCCGGCGATGATCGGCGCTGGCAAGGGTGCCATCGTTGCGACCGGCAACACCTCGGCATTGCGCGGGAAGGCCGGCTTCGCGGGGTTCGCGCCGACCAAGGCGGCGCAGCGCATCCTGGCCGAGGCGATGGCGCGCGACCTTGGGCCGCAGGGCATCCACGTCGCCTATCTCGTGATCGACGCGGTGATCGATCTGGAATGGACGCGGAAGCGCTGGCCGGAGCGGCCGGACGACTTCTTCATCAAGCCGAAAGCGATCGCCGACGAAATCTGGCACGTCGCCCATCAGGACCGCAGCGCGTGGTCGTTCAATGTCGAGATCAGGCCGTTCGGTGAAGCCTGGTAGGTGCCGTGCGGCGGTCACAAGCGCCGGTCAGTTCATAAGAGTTCAGGGGGAGTTCATGTTGTTGAAGACGTTTGCTGTATCCATTGCAATGCTCGCGGCCGTCGCCGCGGCTCCTGTCCGCGCCGAAACGCCCGGCATCTCGGAATCGGAAATCAGGATCGGGGCCACATTCCCGTTCAGCGGCCCGGCATCCCCGCTCAGCAATACCGGCAAGGGCCTGATCGCCTACGTGCATTCCATCAACGACCGCGGCGGCATCAACGGTCGTAAGATCAACCTCATCACCTATGACGATGCCTATTCACCGCCCAAGGCGGTGGAGCAGACCCGCAAGCTGATCGAGAGCGACGAGGTGGCGTTCCTGTTCAGCCCGCTGGGAACGCCCGGCATCGGCGCGACCATCAAATACGTGACCGCGAAGAAGGTGCCGCACCTGTTCGTCGTCAGCGGCGTGACCAAGTTTGCAAACTTCGCCGAGTTTCCGCTGACCACCACCGGGCTGCCGAGCTACAACACCGAAGGAAAAATCTACGCCAAATACATCGCCCAGACGGCGCCGGACGCGAAGATCGCGATCCTCTACCAGAACGACGATCTCGGCCGCGACTTCGTGACCGCGTTCAAGGAGACCCTGAAGGGCGAGTTCGACAAGAAGGTGGTGACGTCTCCCTACGAGGTCACCGAGCCCACCATCGAATCCCGCGTGGTGACGCTGAAGGCGTCGGGCGCCCAGGCATTCCTGATCGCCGGTACGCCGAAATTCGCGGCGCAAGCGATCAAGAAGGCGAGCGAGATCGGCTGGACGCCGCTCACCATCGTGAACTACGTGTCGAGCTCGGTCTCCTCGACCATTGTGCCGGCCGGCGCGGACAAGGCGGTCGGCGTCGTCGTGGCGACCATCGCGAAGGATCCCAACGACAAGAAGTGGGCCGACGATCCCGGCATCAAATGGTATCGCGCCCACTTCGAGAAGTATCTTCCGGGCGCCGATATCGGCGACAGCAACTATCTGTTCGGGACCCAGCAGGGCCAGATCCTGGAGCAGGTGCTGAAGCAGTGCGGCGATGACCTGTCGCGTGAGAACATCGTGAAGCAGGCGCGCAACATCAAGGGACTTGTGCTGCCGACCTTGATGCCGGGCATCACGGTCAACACCGGGCCGGACAACAGCATGGCCTATACGCAGCTTCAGCTGCAGCGCTGGACAGGGAGCTCCTGGGAGCAGTTCGGCGGCGTGCTGAGCGCGGAGCCGAACTGATCCGCCACATCGATTGTGCGCTAGTGGAGCCGGCGTGCGATCGGCTTCGCCAGCGGGCTATGCCAGCCCCATTGCGATGAGCGATCGCTCGACCGCAGGCTCGCCAGCAACGCCGTGGTCTTCGGCTGCACCCGCGAGCCGTCGATCACTTCGAGCTGGCCGCACCGGTTGAGCGTGTGCAGCTTGCGCCCGCTCCAGAGCGGCCCGGGCTTGAGCAGATGCCGGACCGCCTGCTTGTAGGTCGTCGGCGACAGTTCGAGCACTTCCGCAAGTCCGAGCGCCGCGCCGTATCCGTTGGTGCAGTCCTGCACCGGTCGCCACAGCTTTCCATTGACGGTCACGAAGTTGCCGGCCGGCCGCGTGGTCGCGCGATCCATCAGGATCGGATTGGCCGCATGCGGCTGCCAGGGGCCGAGCAATTGCCCGGCGTAATAGATCGCCAGCGTATCGGAATAGCCGCCGGTGCCATCGCGCCAGGCGCCGAACATGTAGTGCAGGCCGTTATGCTGCGTGATGGTCACGTCGGCCAATTCAAGGCCGGACAGCAGCGTCGAGTGCCGCTCCCATTTGTCCGGAAAGCGGATGCATTTGTAGATCGGAACGTCGCGGTGCGCGGTGCTTTCCGGGATCATCCAGAGCTCGCCGCCATCCTCGATCAGGAATGGGTAGGACAGATGCCAGGGTTCTTCCAGCACGGGCATCACCGTGCCGATCGGCCCGCTGCCGTCGAATTCGACCGCGGAAATGATGCCCTTGCCCGTCCGGTGGTCGAGGTCCTCAAAGAACACGAAGGTCCTGCCCTGCCATTTCACCGGGACAGGATCGGCATAGAAGTGGTTGCCGGGGTCGCCGAGCACGTTCCAGCTGGGTCCCGACAGGTCGCCGGTGCGCCAGATATCCGTATTCCCGGCGAAACGCCAACCGATATGCCAATGCGGCGCGTAGCAGCACAGGCGATAGATTTCCTTGGCGATCGAAGTCGCGACGCCACGCACGACAAAGGGCGCGGGATTTGGCGCTGCGCCGCTGTTCGCCGGCGCCGCCAGTTGCGGCACCAGCCGCGGAGCTCCCGACAGGATCGGCGGCAGCATCGACAGCGTGCGTGCCATCACGGTTTCGAGCCCGCCGCTCAGGCCGGCTGCGATTTCCGCGGAGGGATGGCCGCGGTCCATCACCGCGCCGTCGAGCTCATTGACGATTTCGATCACCGGCAGATCGCCGGCGAGAATGGCCGAAAGTACCGCGCTCTCTCCCGTGCGCCCGTTGAACCGTGGGCGGAGATACAGCCTGGCGGAGCAGTTCGGATCCCGCGCGGCGCTGGTGAAGTCGACCACCACGTCGGGGTTGCCTGCGCGTGGACGCTGCGGGATCGCCTTCGGCCGGTCGGCCTCGCCGGTCTTGCCCTTGCGCAGGACGATGCGCTCGAGCTCGAACAGCATGTCGAGGCCGGCGGGGCGAGGCTCCGGCGTCGTGGTCCAGGCGATTTGAACGGGAATATCTTGATCGTTGACGCGCAACGACTCGCGGCTCATCCAGAGCCGCGGCTGCGCGCGGTCGCAGCGAAACTCGATAATCATGGCCAGCCCAACTTCCTAGTGCGCGTCCGCCCCCACAGCGTCGCCGAGAATGCGGACGTATTCCTCTATCATGGCATCCAACGAATAGCGCGACTTCAGGCCCACGGCGCTTTGCCGCAGCTGATCGCTCAACACACGATCTGTCAGGACCTTCGACACGGCGGCCGCGAATTCACCCTCGTTCGCCGCGTCAACGAACACCGCGGCAGGCTGTCCCTGGTAGGACAGCACCTCGCGCAACACGGGGAGATCGTTGACGACGCAGGGAATGCCGGCGCTCGCGGCTTCGACCGCGGCAAGGCCGAAGGTCTCGGCCTGCGTCGGAAATACGAAGACGTCGAGGCAGGTCAGAAAATCGGCCACCTGGCGCGGTGGAATCTCGCCGATGAAGTGCAGCCGGCCCGCGACATCGAGCTCGTCCGCCAGGGATCGCAGCCGCCCTTCATCCGCGCCTTGCCCGGCAAGCGCAAGGTGCCAGGACGGATCCGCGGCGAGCAGGCGAATGGCCGCATCGAGCCGCTTGTGCGGGTGCAGTCGTGCCGCGCAGCCGAGCAGGGTGCGGTCCGGCGGCAGCTTGAACTGCTGCCGCGCAACGTCCTTCGGCAGGCTGTGCGACTTGTCGTCGAAGCCATGCGGGACGTGCTTCATGCGCGATCGATAGGGCGCGGGATAGCGCGCATATTCGCGCTCCATGTCCCGCGAGTTCAGCGTGATGCAGTGGAAGAAGCCGGTCGATCCCATGATGATGTCGGCGGCACGCACCGGCATGCTCATCGACAGCGCCGAGGATACCTGATTGGCGATAACGGGAGCGCGGCTGACGAGGCGCGACACGCCTCCGCCGATCACATTGCCGAAGTGCTGGAAAGTGAGGACGACATCGGGCTTGATGGTCCTGAGATGACCGGCCAGCGCCCACAGCATCCGCAGCAGCGCCACCGGGTTTCCCGGACGGGTCTGCGCGCAATAGAACGTATTGGGCGGCTCGTCGAAGGAATCCGATTTGCGGAAGAAGAACAGGTTGGCGACGTCATAGCCGCGCGCGGTGAGGCCGGCGCCGAGCAGCCGCGAGATCTCCTGCGCGCCGGCGTTCTCGGCCTGGGTCTGCACCAGGACGACGCGCAGCTTTCGCTTGCTCTCGTTCGGTCGATCGCGCGATGCGGTCGATGCCTCGCGCAATTCTGTGCTTGGCGTGTGTTGGAGCACGGATTCCTCACCCGTTGAAGGAGTGGATTCGTCCCCTTCATTTTTGCGCGCGTAACTATCACGCGAAGCGCGCTCGTGCACCGGGTAGCGCGTGATGAGGTTACTGCTCATTTAGCAATCAACATGTGTCAGCAATCGAGATCTATTATCTCACAGATAGGGTACCGCCGGCTCGTTAACTAATTGGTTACGGCAACACGAAGAGGGGGTAACCGGCGATTAACCATAGATATTTACGTTGGAGCAGTACTGTCAGTTGAATTCGAGTCAGAACCCATGAAGTTCGGTAGCCGCACAGGCCCGAGACGTTCCGAAGTCACGGAACCCGCAGCGTCGTGGGAAACTGCCGGCGTGCCGGCCGGGCAATCTTCGGCGGAAACCACCAAGGGCGTGCTTAGCATTCCGGGTGTATTGGCCTTTTTCCGCGAGAAGGGTCAACGAATCCTGATGCTCGCTGCGGTCATCTTCGCGGTCGGTGTCATTGTGTTGATGTTGATCCCGGCGCGCTATGCCGCGACGGCGCTCGTCGTCGTCGATCCGCGCGAGCAGCGCGTCACCGCCGACCAGGACGTCCTGCCCGGGATCGGCCAGGATGCCGCAGCGCTGCAGAGCTACGTCGAGATCGCCAAATCCGACGGATTTCTCGGACCGCTGATCGATCAGCTCAAAGTCGCCGAGGACGGCGACGTTTCCGGTAGCACGACCGACACCACGCGGCTGCTCGACCGGTTTCGCAAGCGGCTCGACATTTCCCGGCGCGGATTGACCTATGTGATCGCGATCACGTTCACGTCCAACAATCCGCAGCGTGCGGCCTACTACGCCAATGCGGTGGCCGAGGCGTTCGTCGCCAGCCAGCGCGGGACCCGCAGCGTAGCAACCGATGAAGCGGCCGACTGGCTGAAGAGCCGGCTCAAGACATTGAACGACCGGCTACGGACGTCGGAAGATGCCGTCGCCAAGTTCAAGCTCGAGCACCGGATCGTCAACGCCGGCAAGGAATCCACCACACAGCAATTACGCGTCACCGACCTGACGCAGCAGGTCGCCGCGGCGCGCGCCCGCACTGAAGAAGCCAAGGCGCGCTATGAGCAGTTGCAACGCGACCTGAAGGCCAATGTCGATGGGCCGGTCAAGCAGGACCTGCTGAGCGCGCTGCGCGCCCAGCGTTCCGCGCTCAACGACCAGATTGCGCAGAAGCGCGGGGTGCTCGGCGATCGTCATCCCGACCTCGTGATGGCGCTCAGCCAGTTGAACGATCTCAACCGGCAGATCGAGATCGAGCGCAAGAAGAACATCGATACCGCGAAATCGGAATACGAGGCGCAGCGCGACCAGCAGAAGGCGCTCGAAGACCAGTTGAAGGCGGCCGAGCAGCAGATCCTTGTCGACGGTCAGGCGCTCGTCAAGCTGCAGGAATTGCAGCGCGATGCCGATGCCAACAAGAATATCTACGAGCAGTTCCTGTCGCGCTACAGGACGACTGACGAGCAGCGCGGTCTTCAGAACTCGCAGACCAAGGTCGCTTCTCCGGCGACGCCGCCAATTCGTTCGACGCTGCCGCCATTGCCCCTGCTGCTCGTCGCGCTCGCGATCGTCTCGCTGCTGACGTCGACGGCGATCTTCGCCGTTCCCGGCCTCGATCTGAAGCAGCTCCCGATCAAGAGCATTCCGCCGCTTCGTCGCACCGAGACGCCCGCACCGGTGCCGGCTCCGGCCGCGCCGCAATCTGCGCTGCCGCCGGGATTGCCAGTGCTGGCCCGCATTCCGAACATGGTGTCATCGGATGCGGTCAAGAGCGTCTGGCAGACCCCGATTTCGACGACGGCCGAGCCCGATCTCAGCCCACATCTTCAGTTGCTGATCGAGAATATCGAGCAGCTTCCGGAAGAGCACGGCAAGGTGGCGCTGCTGCTGTCGGTCGAGACCGGTGCGGGCGGCAGCACCGTCGCACGGTCGCTCAACCGGTCCGCCGTCAAGAACGGGATGCTCAGCGTCCTGATCGAGATGGAAACCAGGCGCACGGAAGCTGCGCCGCCCCAAGGCTCAGGGATCATCAAGGCCGATCTGCCGTCGGTCGTCGAACTGCTCGGCGCCAGCAGCAAGGCGCCGCCCTATCCGCAGGACGACATTCGCGCCGATTTCGGCCTGATCATCGTCGACGCATCGTCGTTTGCCATGCAGCCGGCCGCAGTCGCGCTGGCCGCACAAGCCGACCTGGTGATCCTCGTGGTCCGCGAGGGTGCCGCCAACGTGGCTGCGATCGGCAAGGCGCGGGCCGATCTGTCCAGGTTCGGTTCGGTCCCGATTGCGCTCGTCGTCAATCGCGTGGCGGCCAATGCCGCGGTGAGCAACCCTCGGCGCGAAGCCCTGGGATTGGCAAGCTGAAGCTCCAGATTCCAGTTTGACGTGTTTTCTTTACGCGAGCCGGCATCCATCCCGCATCAAGTGCGGGACAGGCTTTCGCTTGCTCTAATCCTTGCTATCCGCGACACGGACGGCGTAAGCGCCGGCCTTCGACGACGAGAGATGCGACAGCACCAGAATTGACGGGTCGACGCCGGTCCGCCGGCGGCACAGCACATTGAGTGCGATGGTGGCGAGCACCAGAGAAGCCGTCGCCGAGATCGCGGCCCCGAGCACGCCCAGCCAGGGGATCAGCACGACAAATCCGACCAGCCGCAATGCTACGTTGGCGGCGACAACAGGAACATAATCGCGCTCATGCCCCGTCAGCTGCAGGATCGCGGCAGACGGCCCGCCGGCCGCCTGGAAGGCCGTTCCGATCGCGAGCACGATCAACACCCACTGCTGCGCGGCGAAATGCGGACCGAACAGGCCGAGGAGGTAGGGAGCGCCGACCCAGACGATGATCAGCCCGGTGACCACGCAGAGCGCGGTCACCTCGGCCATCAGCTTCAGCGTATGTTCGAGCTCGCGGTGATTCTTGCTGAAATACAGTGACGGCAGCCGGCGTGCGCCGAACGTGTAGAGCGCAGCGGAAAGCATCGCGAAGATGTTGGCCAGGCGCGAGGCGGCGAAATAAACGCCCGCGGTGGCTGGATCGAGCATCCAGTAGACCAGGATGACGTCGAAATACTGGTTTGCCGCTTCGAGAATCGAGGCCAGCCAGAAGCGGAACGCACTGCGGTTCCAGCGCGACATTTCGAAGCGCGCCGTGACCGCGCGCAGGTTCGGCAGCACGCGCACGATCGACACGATCTGCACGACCAGCCCCAGCGCCATCGCGATCGTCATCGCGGTGAACAGCTCGGCAGGGGTGAATTGGCGGTGGCCGAACAGCGCTGCGATCAGCACCAGGACAACGGCAACCCGCCAGAAGAATTCGCGATTGCCTTCGCCCATCAGGATGCTGACCAGTGATCGTGCGATCTGGCTGCCGAGCATCAGCCCGGCATTGACGGCGGTGAACGCCGAGACCGAGAGGATCAAGAGCCACCATTCGCCGCGAATGCTTGCCACCGCGGCGATCGCGGCAATCGAGATCAGCATCCCGATCGCCGAGTACTTCAGGCTCGACAGCAGCACGCCCTTGGTGAACTCGGCCTGACCGCGCACCTCATACTCGTTGAGGAAGCGAACCAGCAGCAGCTCCTGGCCGACCAGGCCCACGACCGCGCCGATCTGGGCGATGGAGAGCAGGGTTGCGAAGTCTCCGAACGCGTCAGGCGTCATCGCTCGCGCGGCCAGCGAGAACAAGGCGAACGCGAGCCCGCCGCTGCCAACCTTGAGGAGGATGGTCCCGGCAACGCCGCGCGTCACATCGCGCCGTAGCATTTGGAGAACGGAGGCAATCACAAGAGACGTCTCAATATCCTGTCGGACGACCGACCTTAGCAACCGGTGAGGTCTGGAGTGTTAAAGTTCTCTTGCTAAAATTCCGTTCCTTCCAACCGGGCTTGAGGCGCCACGGCCAATATGTCGCGCTGCTCCATTCTGGAACGCCGTCGTCTTCGCTGTGTCCAAACGGCGCAGATCGGATTTCTCTCCGCCACCCGCTTCGATAGCATGGACCGCGCCGGTTGAAGCCGCGTTAGCGCGTCAACGGCGCCCATCGAAGCGCCACGGCCAGGCCATTGCCCCGCCCGCCTGCTGCGGAGCGTCCAAAACATCGGTTTCATGACCGTTATGGCTGCAAGCCACGTGCCGGAAAGGGGTTTGATCGCGGCCGGAGCGCTGTCGTTAACCTCAATAGTGGAACTCGTTGTGTTCGTTCTCCGAGGCGGCAGGGCGGCAAGGAAATTGCAGTTCCGTTGCCAATTAGCCGTCGGAGCGGACAAAGATGATTGCCGAGAAAAGCGCGACCCAGCCGATCGCACCTTGCGAGGCTGAAACGATCGAAGCGGACGTTGCCATTGTTGGCGCCGGTCTGGCCGGCTCGCTCGCGCGGGCCGTCCTCACGCGTGCCGGGTATCGGGTGGTCCTGATCGACAAGCGCTCGATCCCGCCGGATGAATTCCGGGTCGAAAAGATCGCCGGGCGGCAGATCGATATCTTCCGCCGCCTGGGCTTCATCGACGCCGTCGAGGCCGTCGCCGCACCCTACGACCGGGTGCTCAACATCAGGGACGGCAGGCTGGTCGATATCGGCGTCGGCAGGTCCTACGGGATTTCCTATGCCAACCTCGTCAACATGGCCCGCGGCCTGACGCCGGACACCTCGAGCTTCCTGCTCGACCAGGTGACCAATGTCAGCTGCAGCGAGGATCGCCAGCAATTGACACTGGCCTCCGGAAAACGCGTCGTCTCACGCCTGGTCGTTCTGGCGACCGGCATGGCGGGCGCGCTTGGCTACAATCTCGGAATGCGCCGGCAGATGCTTGCCGAGCGCCACTCGATTTCGTTCGGGTTCACCATTGCAAAGCCGGACAACGCGCCTTTCGGCTTCGACGCGCTGACCTGCTACGGCAAGAAGGCCGCTGACGGCGTCGACTATCTCAGCCTGTTTCCGATGTCGGGCGGCATGCGGGCGAACCTGTTCATGTTCCGCGATCCGACCGATCCGATCATGCGCGAGCTGCGCCGCGACACCAGACGGACGCTGCTTCGTCTGATGCCGGGACTGGAGCGCTACCTCGGCGACTTCCAGATCGTCGGCCAGGTGCACAATTGGGTCATGGACCTGTCGGTGACCGAGGGGCATCTGCAGCCCGGTGTCGTGCTGATCGGCGATGCCTACCAGACCAATTGTCCCGCGGCCGGTACCGGCGTGAGCCGGCTGCTGGTGGATGTCGAGCGTCTCTGCACCGAATATGTGCCGAGCTGGCTCGAGACCGACGGCATGGGCGCGGAGAAGATCGCGCAGTTCTATTCCGATCGCGACAAGCTCGCCGCCGACCGGCATTCCCTGGAACTGGCGCGCTTCCGCGAGGCCTTGACCTCCAACACCGACGTACGCTGGACCATGCAACGGAAGCTGCACTTCCTGCGCCGCATGGTCACGCATCAGGTTGACCGGATTCATCCGGGATGGGTCATGCGCGTCCGCAGCGCGCTGCGCTAACGGGGCGGCTTCTCAAGCGGCTCTAAAGCCGGACGAGTTTTGAGTGAATCGGCTTGGTGCGGTCGCGGTTCACCTCTCCCAAGGGAGAGGTGAGCTTTCGACGCAGTCCAGCTCAACCTGATCTCATGACGATCTAGCGCGTACCGGTCGAGGTGCGGATCGGCCTGAGGTCGGTCACCCGTTTCGCCGCCTGCTTGATCCAGGGCGCCTGCTTCAACGCAAACAATGCAAGCGATCCGGCCGCGCTGCCGGCCTGCGTCACGCCGGACATCGGCGTGGGCTGGCCGCCGAACTGCATCTTGTAGGGCTCGTCACCGATGGTGAAATCCAGCACCCGGTCTCCACGCTCGATGCAGTCCTTGGCGACACTTTCGAACGTCAGCGCGCCGATCGACTGGCTCTTGTATCCCTCGATGTCGAAAGCCGTCATGACGATGAGCAGGCGGCCGCTGTGGGCGAGGCCAAGTGCCGTGGCGATGACCTCGCCATCCATCTTCATGGTGTAGAGCCGGGTAAAGGCGCCCATCCCGCGAAGCGCCACGCTCGAATAGAAATCGAAATATTCCGGACGCTGCAGCAAGTCGCCATCACCGTGCGCCTGAAACCGCGGACCGCGAAACTTCCTCATCACGTCCATGGCTTCGCCGATGGATGCGCTGTCGGTGCAACATGCGAAGGTGAGCGTGCCCTTCTTGTGGATCTGGCGCCACTTCTTCGCCAGCTCCTTCACATAGGACTTACCCAGCGCGTTGATCTGCCATTGCTCGAACGGCGCGGACAGGACTGTCGCATAGGCGTTGGTATCCATCAGGCTGCGGTGAGGCGCCCCGAGTAAATTCTCGATCGGCATCCTGGCATCGAGCAGCTTGGGAATGCGCAGCAGGTCGAACGGCCGGACCAGCTTGCGAAGCTTCTCGCAGGCCTGGCGGTCCTGCAGCAGTTCGGCGAAGGTCTTGGCGGCGCAGACCGGCGACAAATAGTCGGACACGCGAAGGTCGGCGAATTCGATCGTCCGCATCGGCCCGCGGCGCACGCGCAACAGCGGCAGCACGGCCGCCAGCGCCTTGCTGGCGCGGTGACGGACGACGACCACCAGCGGCTTCGCTGCCGCGGCGGGAGCGAGCTTGCGATAGATGCTGTCGAGCCACAACGGATGCTGGAAGGCGGTCGCGTCGGAGCCTTCGAACAATGTCGCGTATTCTTCAGACAGGAAGTCGAATGCGTCGTCGATGCAAACATCGAACGCGTCATCATTCTTATTCATGTGAAACCAAACAAACGGGTTTTCAAAAGCGCCGGTCGAGCCGCCGTGATCTCCTTATAGCAAAGGCTGACGACCTCGCGCACCGGGAGAATACGATTTGTATTAATGCAGTCCCTCGACCTTTGCGCAGTGTTGCTGCTCGAACGTCGCCGGCCTGGCGGGATCCAGTGTGATGCTGCTGTCGCTGTTGGCGCGCCGCTTTCGTTAACCATCCCTTACGGCTGTCATACATCAGACTGCCGCGCGAGATCGCAAGCGGTCTGGACCGGATATTGCAGTTTAGGGCTCGTAAGGATTGGAGCCCTGCCGAAATGTTGACTAACAGCCAAAAAGCCCGCGTTTCCGACGCAATTTCGCCCCCAGAGGCCGATCGTGAGCGGCCTCGGCGTCTCGATTCGGATGTGGCTGCTCCATCTGTCCGGATTTGCGACACTTCGAGCGTTTCCTCCGCGGATGTGCCAGCCGGATCATCGAACGGCGTGGAGCGTCGCATCAATCCTGTCGGCAGGGCCGCCACTGCGAGCGTTCTCCGGGCGACCATCGGCGGGCTGCGGCTCGCCGTGCTCGATCGCGAGCAGACCGCGGACTTCATGGTTGAGGCGGTGTATCCGAACCGGCGGATCAATCGGCCGCTGTATCTGACATCAGCCAATGGCGAGGTGCTGTCGCGCTGCTCCACCGAGCCGATGACCGACCGGCTGTTCCGTGCCGCCGACCTGATCAATGCCGACGGGCAGCCGCTGGTCATGGTGTCGAAGCTGCGGTCGCCGAACCCGCTTCCCGAGCGCGTCGCGACCACGGATCTGTTCCACGACGTCGCGCGCAAGGCGGAAGAGCTCGGGCTGACCTTTTACCTGCTCGGAGCGGACGAGGCCGAAAACAAGGCGGCCATCGCCAATGTCCGCCGGGCCTATCCGGCGCTCAAGATCGCCGGCCATTCGCACGGCTATCTGCGCGGCGACGCGCTTCGGGCCAAGGTGGATGAGATCAACGCTCTGGCGCCGGACTTCCTCTGGGTCGCGCTCGGCGTGCCCTATGAGCAGGCCTTCGTCGAGGAGTTCATGTCGCGGCTCGGCAATGTCGGCGTCATCAAAACGTCGGGCGGATTGTTCAACTTCCTGTCCGGATCGCGGCCGCGCGCGCCGAGATGGATGCAGATCGTCGGGCTCGAATGGGCCTGGCGGCTTTGGCTCGAGCCGCGCCGGCTGTTCTGGCGCTATCTGACGACCAATCCGCACGCCCTCTATCTGCTGTTCAACCGGACCCGGTCCCCGTCGACCAGGAACTGAAGCACCTGTCGCGTGCAAGCTGCGCTCCGGCCCGATCCTCCGGAGTTCGCAGGCCCGTCCAATGAGCTGAGTACGCCGATATGATGCCGCTCGCGGCGCATGTGGATCGCTCGGTGCGCTCTGTCTTGCCTTGCATGGCCTGAGGAACAATACTCGCCCCGGACAGCCAGAATCTTAAGGAACCGAGAGCGTTGCCGGACATTGCGGGCAGGGACGAGTTCGATGTCAAGCGCGCAGCCTTTGCCGCGACCATCGGCAACATGCTGGAGTTTTACGACTTCATCACCTACAGCTTCTTTGCGACCGAGATCGGGCACACCTTCTTCCCCGCGCATAGCGAATACGGCAGCCTCATGCTGTCGCTTGCGACCTTCGGCGCCGGTTTCCTGACGCGCCCCATCGGCGGCATCGTGCTCGGCATCTTTTCCGACCGGGTCGGCCGGCGGCCGGCGATGCTGCTGAGTTTTGCGCTGATGGGTGGCGCGATCCTGACCATCGCGCTGACGCCGTCCTATGCC
>DASVOL010000329.1:0-16444 GCA_036383375.1 Bradyrhizobium sp.
CGCTCGTTGATGGTCCGCGCCGCCTCGATGGACTGGACAACGAACGGCAGCGACGGCAGGCCAAACACCGGATCGGACGCTTCGAGCGGCCCTGCGAATGCATCGCCACCGGCAATCCGTCCCTCTTGAGCTGCGCGCAACATGTCGCCGGAGCTGATCTTCAATTCGTTGTCGAACGCATTGCGGACCGTAACGTATCCGCCCGTCTGCGCGGACACGAGCTCCGCGAATTTTGCCAGGCCAACGCCCGAGATATTACTCTGAGGATACTCCGTCGCCATTTGCCACGTCACTTGAGCCGACGCAGGTACGCTGAAGATCACCGTCGACGCGATGAGAAGCCCCACCATGGCAGAGCGCAGGCCTGACCAGTTGATCGACGAAGGCAACGCAAAATCCGAATTGAGCACCGGAAATGTCCCGCAAGCACAGTTTGACTTCGATCAGTCTTGCCGATGCTGCCGGTGCCGTCAAATGGCGCCCGCCATCATTTGCTGTGTCGGTAGACGCAGCGCGGCATGGTGGAGGATCAGAATCCTCCACCATAGCTGACCGATCAATGCCGGCGCCCTGGGCGGACATCCGTATTCTGCACGGCGACCGTCCACCAACGTCCATCGATCTTGCGCAAGATGCGGGTTCCGATGCTGTTGCGCTCACGCTCATCGACGTCACCATGGATGTGAAATCGCGTGTGCAAGACCGCCGCGTCCGATCCCATGAATTGAATATCCAGCTCCGGAGTTTCTCGCGTGCTCGACCGGAACGGCCCGTCGGGGCCGTGAAGTCGAACCATCAGATCGCGTGACCGCGTCCATGCGCCGTTCACCGTGACGACCTGCGCATCATCGACAAGCGATTCGACCATCGCATCGGCATCGTGACGCCCCCACGCCTCGTTGAAACGCCGCTCGACTTCCCGGATCGCGTCCACGTCCACTTTCTGATTCTGTTTGAATACGTCACTCATCTTGAGATGCTCCAATTTCGTTCAGCCTTGAGACGTCAGTTCACGCGGACCGGCCGAGCTTCAGCCGTTGCGCCGACCCGGCTTGTTCCGAACCCGAAATCGAGTCCCGCTCCTGGCGCGTGAGGTGATGAAAATGCGCCAGACAGGCAACGGCCGCACTTCCCACCAGCGCCGGGATGGCTGCGACGCACAGGATGGCCGCAGTACCCCATTGCATCGATGGCTGCAGCGGGGTTGGGCATTGCCATCGTCCCTTCTTCCGTGGTGCCTGCCTGCCGCCAACGCGGCGCTGTGATCCAATACCTGATCAAGCCGGAGGGGCTGGTCGATTTCTACGAAATCCGGAATCGGGGGCGCGTGCTCCACGATGGCGCGAACGAGTTTACGACCTATTTGCGGAACCACATCGCTAGCTGGGCGAGCGAGCGTACGCTTGTTCAGGCGACAGCGCGATGACGACCGACACCAGCAAGTTCGCGCCTCGCAGCAACTATTGCGTGACAGCCCGCACCGACATCGCCTCCGGCCTGATCGCAAGCGATAGCAGCGCGGCGAAAGCCGAGAGCAAGGTGACCTGGAGCAATCCTGCCTGGCCCCACCCGCCCAGATTGGCCAGCCATCCGATCAAATAGCCGGCGATGGCGGCGGCGCCGTAGAGGCTGGTCACGAACATGCCCGAGGCGCGGTCGGCCAGCTGGCTCGAGACCGACTTGACATGGAAGCCGGCGAGATTGACGTAGATCGTTCCGCTGACGACAAAACCCCAGACGAACGACAGGCTCGCTTGCGCGGAGAAACTCGCGGCGGACGAGAACAGGAGATAGCCGAGCCCGGTCGCGGCGAGAAACGCCAGACCGAGCACGGCGCGCGGCGAAAACCGGTCGCCGAGCCATCCGCCGATCAGCGAGCAGAGCACGCCGAGGCCATAGATGCTCATCACCTGTCCGGTATCGGCCGGCGTGAAATGCAACTGCTCGCGCAGGAATACAGGGTACATCCCGAGATAGCCGTAGATGATCAGCCCGCCGATGATGCTGAGCCCTGTCAGCACAATGGTGTTGCGGTTCATCAGAGTGGTGGCGCCGCCGACGAGCTTCGCGCCATTGTCGCGTCCTTCCACCTCGGTCAACGCGGAGTTCACCGTGAACGTGATCATGATCATCACGACGAAGCCGATCGCGCCGAACAGGATGATCGGCGCCCGCCAGCTTCCATAAGCAGCAAGCGCGGGATGGGCCACCAGAGGTCCAATGATCGCGCCGATTCCGAACGAGGCGTTCACGGCGCCGACCGCGATCGCACGCGAACGCACGAAGGCGGTGGTCGCGATCGCGATCAGCGCGGTCAGCTGCATCGCCTCGCCGATGCCGGTCGCGGCGCGGAACAGCAGCATATCAGACATGCTGACTGCAAAAGCCGTGAGCAACGTACCGACGGAGAAGATCGCAATCCCGATCTGCAACACGGTCTTGCGGCTGAAGCGCGCGAGCAGATAGCCGGTCGGCCAGCCGGCGACCGCCATGCCGAGCGTGAAGATAGTTGAGAGCAGCCCGATATCGGCGAGCGAGAAGCCATATTCCTTGCGCACATCGGCTGCCAGCAGCGGGAATATCTGCCGGTCCATTGCGTTGACGACATAGGACACGAGCAGAATTCCGAACATCAGCAGCATGCGACGATTGGCCGATGGACTAGCAGGTGCGGCCGCCATGGCCGGAGTTTGGGTGCTCATCAATCAGCCCTTCCGTGGAATCCAGTGCTCGATGGGCGGGCCTCGCGCCGCCGGCGTGGAATGCAGCGCTACGGCTTCGCCGTCGCGCGGTACCAATCGTGGATCTCCTCGCCGGTGCGGAACAGCACGCCGTCTCTGGCCGCGATGTGTTCCAAGGCCTCACGGAAATAGCGCAGCCGATGCGGCGCCCCCATGATGTAGGGATGGACCACCAGCGCCATCACGCGCGCGGAACTGCTCGAATCAGCGTAGAGCTGCTCGAACTGGTCGATCGCGCGATCACGATACTCCGAAGCCTTGTGATGCTGGATCAGCATCATCGCGACGTCGTTGCATTCCTGGGTGTAGGGAATGTTGACGATCGATCCCTGACGGGTCTTCAGCGTGACCGGCTGATCGTCGAGCACCCAGTCACAGACGTAGTCGTAGCCTTCCTCCAAGAGGATATCCGGCGTTTCCCAGGTTTCGGTGAGGCCCGGTCCAAGCCAGCCGCGCGGCCGGCGCCCAACGTAGTCCGCGATCGCCTTCGTGGTCTTGACGATGTCCTCGCGCTCGTTCGCCACCTTCTGCATGTTCTTCTGCGTGAAGCCGTGGCCGATGAATTCCCAGCCACGGTCCCGTGCCGCGCGCGCGATCGGCTCGTAGCTGGCGATCGCCGATCCATTGATCGCGAGCACGGCCTTGATGCGCAGCGCGTCGAACACCTCGAGCATGCGCCAGAACCCGACGCGGTTGCCGTATTCGTGCCAGGCCCAGTTCGGGATATCCGGGCTCGGCGAACCGCCGGCCGGCGGCGTCAGCACCGTGCGGGGCATGGTCTCGCGCGGATCCCATTCCTCCACGTTGACGATCACCCACACCGCGAGGCGTGCGCCGCCCGGCAATCGCAACGACGGGCGATCGGCAATCGGCGAGTACGGCAGTCGGTCGGTCGGCAGCATGATCATCGCGCGTTCCTTTCGCCGATCGTGAACGAAATCTCGCCGAGGCCGGCGATGTTGCCGACCATGCGGTCGCCGGGCACCACCGGGCCGACGCCGGCCGGCGTGCCGGTGAAGATCAGGTCGCCGCTCTCCAGCACGTAGTGCTGCGACAGGTTCGCGACGATCTCGGCAACGTTCCAGATCATCTGGGCAATGTCGCCGCGCTGACGCGTCGCGCCATTGACCGACAGCGAGATCGCGCCCGAGGTGATGTGACCGATGCGCTCCGCCGCGAACAGCGGCCCGCAGGGCGCCGAAGCGTCGAAGGACTTGCCGATCTCCCAGGGCAGCCCGCGCTCGCGGGCCTCGCGCTGCCGGTCGCGCCGCGTCATGTCGATGCCGATCGCGTAGCCGAAGACATGGTCGAGCGCGCGCGCGACCGGAATGTCGACACCGCCCTTCCCGATCGCGGCCACAAGCTCGATCTCGTGCTGGAAGTCGCTGGTGAGCGGCGGATAAGGCACCGTGTCGCCGTCCTGCACGATCGCGTCGGCAGGCTTCTGGAAGAAGAACGGCGGATCGCGTTCGTCGCCTTCCTTCATCTCCCTGATGTGGTCGACATAGTTGCGGCCGACGCAATAGACGCGGCGGACGACAAACGCTTCATCGGCTCCCATGACGGGCACCTGGATAGCCGTGGATCGAACAGAACGATTGGCCACCTGCATTTGCGCTCCTCACTTCAATTGGTTGAGTGCATTAAGTGAGTACAGTTCATCTTTGTCAACGACAAAGTGTATACATTTATAGCCAAATCGTTGTGCAATGCGGTACAGGTGGCCTCGCAACGTGCCGGCATGCCTGCTAAATGTGCTTTGATTCATCGCTTCACTGTACACACTTGAGGCCTAGCCCATGCCGACCTCCCGCCCCGGACAGCCCAGCGCATCGCTGCAGCCGCGCCTGCTGGTCGAGCGGCTGCGGCAGTCCTTGCTGGACGGCGCCTTTGCTCCCGGCAGCAGACTTAACGAAGTG
This sequence comes from Bradyrhizobium sp., assembly GCA_036383375.1. Classification (GTDB taxonomy): domain Bacteria; phylum Pseudomonadota; class Alphaproteobacteria; order Rhizobiales; family Xanthobacteraceae; genus Bradyrhizobium. The sequence continues at coordinate 4,661 of DASVOL010000329.1, forward strand.
CACCTGGCGCGTGCGCTTGCGGTCTCCCGGACACCGCTACGGTCCGCGCTGCAGACGCTCGCCGGCGAGGGCCTGTTACACCACACCCCGAACCGCGGCTTTACGGTGCCGGAGCAGTCGCTGAACGCAATCATCGATGCCTACGAGATGCGTGCGCTGGCGGAGGGACTGGCTGCGCGGCTCGCCGCCGAACGCGGCCTCAGCGAAGAGGTCCGCCTTCGCCTCGAAGCCGCGCTTCGCGCCGGCGACCATGCCCTCGCATCCGGCACCGACGAGCGCGAGCGCCGCGGCCTCTATGCGGCAGCGAACGAGGCATTTCATGGCACGATCCACGAGGCGGCGCAGTCCGCCCTGGTGAAGGATGTGCTGCGCATCTGCCAGCGCGTGCCGCAGACCTCCTCCCACAACATCGTCGCATTCGACCTGTCCGACATGCGCGAGCGCCACGCCGCGCACCGGCGCATCTACGAGGCGATCATCTGCCGGGAGCCGCGCGAGGCGGAGCAGCAGATGCGGCAGCACGTGCTTGCGGTCAAGGTCTCGATGGCGCGCTGGTACGCGCAACGCGGCGCGTTCGAACAATCGAGTATCGCAGAGCCCGGGCTCGCGAGCTAAGCAGAGGCCGTCCTAGATATAGTTCTCGAACGCGAGCCGCTCGGCCGGCGTCAAATGCAGGCCGTGCTTGGTGCGCCGATCCAGAAAATCGGCCGACCTCCTGGCCCACTCCTTGTCCCGCAGATACACCGCTTCGCATTCATAGAAATCGCCGCCGAAATGTCGGCCAAGATCGACCGAGCTGCGGGCCGACCCCAGCAATCCTCGTGCGCGGGTCCCGTAGAGACGCGCATAGTGATGGATGAGCCGCTGCGGCAGATCGGGATAGTCGCGCGCCAGCCCCTTCGAGAAATCATCGAAGTTGCCGCCGATGTCGCCGCCCGGCAGCGGCCGATGCGCGGTCCAGGCCGGCAGCAGTTTTGGAAGCCATGGCGCGAGGCGCTGCATCGCCTGCTCCGCCAGCCGGCGGTACGTCGTGATCTTGCCGCCGAAGATCGAGAGCAGCGGCGGCGCACTCTCAGGGCCGTGAACCTCGAAGACATAGTCGCGCGTCACCGCCGACGGATTATCGGCGTTGTCGTCGTAGAGCGGCCGGACGCCGGAGAAGGCGTGCACGATCTCGCTTGGCTGCGGCGGCGTCCGGAAATAGCGACGCAGCACCTGCAACAGATAGTCGGTCTCGTCCGCGCCGATCGCGACGTCCTCGGCGCGCCCCTGATAGGGAATGTCGGTGGTGCCGATCAGTGCGAGATCGTTTTCATAGGGGTTGACGAAGATCACCCGGCGATCGGTGTTCTGCAGCAGATAGGCCTGCGGCCCGTCCCAGAATTTCGGCACCACGATGTGGCTGCCCTTGACCAGCCGCACGCTCTGGGCCGAGTTCAGCCCCGCCACGCCCTGGATAACATCCTGCACCCACGGCCCGGCGGCATTGACCAGCGCGCGCGCCCGCACGATTTGCGGCGTGCCGTCATCGCCCTGCATCTCGAGCAGCCAGACCTCGCCGTCGCGGCGCGCGCGCACCGCCCGCGTGCGCGGCAGGATGCGCGCACCGTTCTGCTCAGCATCGATCAGGTTGAGGATCACCAGCCTGCTGTCATCGACCCAGCAATCCGAATATTCGAAGCCTCGGCGGAATTCTCGATGCAGCGGTGCGCCCTCGGGGGCCTGCGACAGATCCAGGCTGCGGCTTGCCGGCAGCTGCTTGCGGCCGCCGAGATGGTCGTAGAGCAACAGCCCGGTGCGCACCAGCCAGGCCGGTCGCTGCTCCGGCGAATGCGGCAGCACGAAGCGCATCGGCCAGATGATATGGGGCGCCGACGCGAGCAGCACCTCGCGCTCGATCAGTGCCTCGCGCACCAGGCGAAACTCGTAATATTCGAGATAGCGCAGCCCGCCATGGATCAGCTTCCCCGAGCGCGACGAGGTGCCCTCGGCGAAATCATCCTTCTCGCAGAGCAGGATCTTCAAGCCGCGGCCGGCGGCGTCGCGGGCGATGCCGGCGCCGTTGATGCCGCCACCGACGACAGCGATATCGACCAGCCCGTGATCCCTGCCTGCGACCGGCGCAGTGCCCGTCATCGCTTGCCGCTGCGCCGTTTCTCGGCGCGACGCGGTGCCGCCTTTGCCGTCGCACGCGCCTTGCTCGGCTTCGGCGCCTGCAAGCCGTAGGTGGAGAACCCCTTCGCGGTGTCGGCGATCTCCTCGTCGCTCAGGATGATCCGCGAGTCGAGCGCAAGCGAGAGATAGTATTGCCGCGCGATGGTCTCGAGTTCGACCGCAAGCCACATCGCCTTGTCGAGATTGGCGCCGAGCGCGATCATGCCGTGGTTGGCGAGCAGGCAGCCATTGCGGCCTTCCAGCGCTGATATCGCATGATCCGAAAGCTCTTTGGTGCCGTAGCGCGCGTAGCCGGCGCAGCGGATGTCGGTGCCGCCGAACGCCGCCATCATGTAGTGGCAGGCCGGGATCGGCTTGCGCGCGATCGCCAGCACGGTCGCATAGGTCGAGTGGGTGTGGACGATGGCGCCGACATCGGGCCGGGCGCGCGTGATGTCGAGATGGAAGCGCCACTCGGTGGACGGCTGCAGCGGCCCCTCCCACGTGCCGTAATCGCCCTCGAGCGGCATCGACGCGATCATCTCCGGCTTCATCGAATCATACGGAGTCGCCGAGGGCGTGATCAGCATCCTGTCCTTGTAGCGGGCGGAGATGTTGCCTGATGTCCCCTGGTTGAGACCCGACGCATTCATCCATCGGCACTTGGCAATGATTGCCTCGCGCAACTGTCGTTCCTCACGGGTCATAGGGACTGCCTTTCTCTTCAGCACGAATTGCCTCTTCAGCACGGATTGCGTGGCGGCTCGCCGGCCAGGAAGCGGCGAACCTCTTCGGCCGCCTGCTCGGCGGCCACGGTGACGGTACGCACGGAAGCGCCGGCGATGTGCGGCGTCAGCGTGACGTTGGGAAGCTGTAGCAGCGGCCAGTCCGGCGGGACCGGCTCCACCGCGAAGGTGTCGAGCATGGCGCCGCCGAGATGCCCCGATGCCAGCGCATCATGCAAGGCCTCGTAATCGACCAACGGGCCGCGCGCGGTGTTGATCAGGAACGCGCCCTGCTTGATTTGCGCCAGCGCGTCGCGCCCGATGAAACGGGTGGTCTCGGGCGTCACCCGCGCGTGCAGCGTAACGACGTCGGCGCGGCCGAGCAATTCGCCGAGCGCGACATGCTCGACGCCGTCATTGCGGTCCTGGGCGCTGAGCTGGACATAGGGATCGGCGACCAGGATCTTGCAGCCGAACGCCTTCAGCAGCTTCACCACGCGGCTGCCGATCGCGCCGTAGCCGACAATGCCGACCGTCATCTCGCCAAGCTCGCGCCCGGTGCGGTCGGCGCGATAGAGATCGCCGCGCCATTCCCCGCCACGCAGTGCCTCATGGCCGCTGCGGATCAGGCGTGTCTCGGCCAGAATGGCGCCGATGGTGAACTCCGCCACCGCGCTCGCATTGCGGCCGGGCGTATTGACCACCAGCACGTCGTGGTCGCGCGCCGCCTGCATGTCGATGTTGACCGGCCCGCCGCGCGACACCGCGATGAACTTCAGGTGCGGCAACCGCTCCAGCATCGAGCGCGAGATCGGCGCCAGGTGCGTGACCAGCAGCTCGGCATCGCCGACAAAGCCGATGATCTCGTCAGGTTGCCCCATGAATTCCTTCAGGCCATCGAGCTTCGAGCCGGCATAACCGTGCTCCATCGGCTCGTCCGGCCAGGGCTGCTCCAGGGTGCGGATATCGAAGCCGTTGCCGCAGGCGGACCGGATGTGCTCGGCGAACACCGAAGGCAGCATGAAGCGGTCGCCGATAATGGCGATGGACTTAGGCATGGTCGCCTCCGGCGCGCAGCGCGGCGAGTTGCTTCCAGACCGGCCGCGACGCCAGCCTTGCATCGAGATAGGTCGGGAAGATGCTGGCGTAGCGCTTCGCCAGCGCGGCGTCAGGCGTTTGTGGCGCGCTCAGGTGCGGCGCAACCCATTGCTCGGCGCAGGCGCACATGTCGGGATAGGCATCGATCGTGACCGCCGCGATCATCGCCGCGCCTGCGGCGCCGGCCTCGCCGCGGCTACAGATCCGGACATCGCAATCCAGTGCGGCCCCGAGGATGGCGCCAAGGGCACGGCTCTTCGCCGCGCCGCCCGTGATCCTGACGTCGCGCGGCAGCGACCCCATCGCGGCGTAGCAATCCCGCGCGGCGAAGGCCAAGCCCTCCATGACCCCGCGCATCAAATCGCCGTAGCGGTGGCGCGAGCGCAGGCCGAAGAATTGCGCGCTGGCCTCATGCGAGACGAACGGACCACGCTCGCCTGCATCGGAGATGAACGGATGGAACAGCACCTCGCCTGGCCTCGCCCGCAGCACCTGATCGTCGAGACGACGGATCAACTCAGTGCGCGTGCGCGTCACGCCTTCCGCTGCCAGCAGGTCGCATGCAAGATCGAGCATCCAGTCGATGTTCAGCGTCGCCGCCATGTTGGACTGCATCTGGGCATAGTGACCCGGCACCGGGAACGGCATGGTGTAGCCGGTCGCCTCCTGATTCAGCGTCACCGCATCTGCACTCGACACCAACCGCATATGCATGCCGGTCGAGCCGATGATGGTGCAGCCGACATCAGGCGACGGATCGTAGAGCCCGGCGCCGAGCGCGTTGCAGATCACGTCGACATAGCCGAGGCAGACCGGCACGCCTTCCGGCAGGCCAAGCTCGATCGCAGCGGCTGTGGTGAGCGGATGCGTCGTGACCGCACCGTCGACGACCGGCGGGAACAGGCGCGTGAGGTCGGCGATACCGATCAACCGCGCGGTCTCCGCATCGAAGCCGCGCTTGCGAAAATCGCCGCAGGAGAAGGTGGCCTCCGACGGATCCGTTGCGCGCTCGCCGGTGAGCAGGAAGTAGAGCCAGTCCTTACAATGGAAGGCCGTGGTCGCCTTTGCGATGGTGTCGGGCCTGTGCGCCTGCAGCCACGCCAGTTGCGGTCCCTGCTGGCAGGCGTTGAGCCCGGAACCGGTGCGGCGATAGAGCGGCGTGTTGCGCTCGCTGCCGCGAATCTCCTCGACCAGCCGGCCGGCACGGGAGTCGAGCCACAGCAGCGCCGGCGCCACCGGCCGGCCGTCGTCATCGATCAGCCAGGTGCCGTCGCCTTGCCCGGTCACCGCAATCGCCGCGATCCGTGCAGACAAGTCAGGCACTGACTGCGCGAGGGCGCGAATGACCGCGACCGTATCGGTCCAGGTCCGCGCCATGTCCTGCTCGACATGGCCGCCGGCCAGGCTGCTGTACGCATTCAGCCGCGAGACATCGGCAAGCTGCTCGCCGGTGAGCGTGAACGCCACCGCCTTGATCAGCGAGGTGCCGGCATCGATGCCGATGATGACGTCGCGGCTTGCGGAAGCAGTCATCGTCAGGACACCTCCGCATGGCGGATGCAGGTTCCGTCGCGGCCGAAGATGTGCAGGTGGCGCGGCTCCAGCGCGAACGGGACGCTATCGCCCGGGCGCGCGGCGACGCGCCCCGGCATGACCGCGATCAGCATGCGGCCGCCGCAATCGCCGGCGACGTGCGACTGATCGCCGAGCCACTGGTTGGAGACGACATTGACCCTGACGTCGCCGGTTCCGACTGCGATCTTCTGCGGCCGAATGCCGATCCGCACCTGCGGCGTGCTGGCGAGCGCCTTTGCCGCTTCATTGTCGAGCCCGGCGCCATCGATATCGAAACGCATATCCGTTCCGACCGACAGGCGGTATCCGCCATCCGACCGCGTCACGTCCGCATTGAGCAGGTTCATCGGCGGCTCGCCGATGAAGCTCGCGACGAACAGATTGGCGGGCCGGCCCTTCAGCTCCTTCTCGCTGGCGAATTGCTGCAGCACGCCGCCTTCCATGACAGCGATACGGTCGGCCAGCGCGCTGGCTTCGGTCTGGTCGTGCGTGACGAAGATCGCGGTCATGCCACGCTCGGCGAGCAGGCTCTTGATCCGGCCGCGCAGCACCGCGCGCAGCTGCGGTTCGAGCTGCCCCATCGGCTCATCGAGCAGATAGAGATCGGCATCGCGCACCAGCGCCCGCGCCAGCGACACCCGTTGCTGCTGGCCGCCGGAGATCGCGCGCGGATAACTGTCGAGGATGTCCTCGATCTCGACCAGGCGAGCGATCTCGTCGACGCGACGCGTCACTTCGTTGCGCGGCAGCTGGGCGGATTTCAGCGCGAACGCGATGTTCTCGCGCACCGTGAGCGGTGGATAGAGCGAGTAGCCCTCGAAGGCCATCGCGACCTTGCGCCGCGCCGGCGGCAGCTCGTGGATCCGTCGCCCGCCGAGCGCGATCGATCCGGCCGAGACATCCTCGAACCCCGCGATCATGCGCAAGGTCGAGGTCTTGCCGCAACCGGACGATCCCAACAGGGCGACGATCTCGCCCTTCTCGACCGCCATGTCGAGCGCGCGCACGGCGTGCACCGGCGGCTTGCCGCGGCTGCGATAGACCTTGTCGATGCCTCGAAGCTCGAGCATGTCCATGACCATCCGCTCCTATGCCGCCTTGAGCCGCGACGACGGCCCGATCCGGAGCCCGGTCGCGCGATCGAACAGCATCGCCGCATCGGGCGCGAAGCGCACGAAAACGGCGTCGTCGGCCGCACCTTGCGGCGCCTCCGGCGGCAGCGCCGCCAGCCATTCGGTCCCGTCGGCAAGACGGAGCAGCAGCACCGCCTTCTCGTGCATCGGCGTGATCGCAAGGATACGCGCCGGGATGGCATCGTCCGTGGATGCGGACGAGACCGCGAGATCCTCCGGCCGGACGCCGAGCCAGCACGCACCGGCAGCCGCGGCGCCATCGACAACGCCGAGCCGCATCCTGGCGCCGGCGACCATGGCCGACAGCATGCCGTGCTCCGCGACCGGCGAAACCTCGGCGAGGTTGATGGTCGGATCGCCGAACAGTCGCGCGACCGCGACCGACGCGGGCTGGGCGTAGATATCGGCAGGTGTCGCGACCTGCGCGAGCCGGCCGTCGATCAAGACCGCAATGCGGTCGGCGATCGCCATTGCCTCGCGGTAATCCTGGGTCACGTAGAGCACGGCGGCGGTCCCGCGCCGTAGCAGGTTCGGCAGTTCGAGCCGCATCTCGTAGCGCAGCTTGGCGTCAACGTTGCGCAAGGGATCATCCAGCAGCAGCACATCCGGATTGCCGATCAGCGCCCGCGCCAGCGCGGTCCGCTGCTTCTGTCCGTTCGACAATTCGCGCGGCGTGTGGCCGAGCACGTGCTCGATCTTGAGCAGCTTGCTGATCGCGGCAACCCGGCCCGCGACATCGCCGCCACCGGCCCTGGCGCGCAGGCCGCTCGCGATATTGTCGCGGGCGGTCATGTGCGGGAACAGGGCAAAATTCTGGAACGCCATGCCGATCCCGCGCCGCTCCGGCGGAGCGCCGACCACCGAGCGGCCGCCGACCTGGATGTCGCCGTCGTCGGGTTCGAACATGCCCGCGATCATGCGCAGCAACACAGTCTTGCCGCTGCCGGACGGTCCGAACACCGCCACGATCTCGCCGGGCTCGACGGCCAGCGACAACCCGTCGGCGGGCCGCGCCGCACCGAATGCCTTGCTCACCGAATTGATCTCGAGACGTGCCATCCGGTCAGCCTTTCACCGCGCCGAGCGAGAGACCCTCGACCAGATAGCGCTGCGCGTAGAGCGCGAGCAACAGCGTCGGCGTCACCGACAACACGATCGCCGCCGCGATCTGGCCGTACTGGATTCCCGACGCGGTGACGAAGGCGAGCGCGCCGACCGTCACCGGCTGCTTGTCGGCGGAGGCCAGGATCAGGGCGAAGACGAAATTGTTCCAGCAGAAGATGAAGGACAGCAGCCCGGCTGCTGCGATCCCCGGCCCCGCCAGTGGCACCGCGATCCGGGTGAACGCCTCGCGCCAGGAATGCCCGGCCAGCCGGTAGGCGTGCTCGATATCAGGGCTGATATCCTCGAAATAGCCGCGCACGATCCACAGGATCAACGGCAACGCGATCAGTTGATAGACCCAGACGATGCCGAAGTAGGTGTCGTTGAGGCCGAGCTCCTGGTAGTACAGCGACAGCGGCAACAGCACGAGCAGCGGCGGCGCGAAGCGGAACGAGAGCAGCGTGAATGCGATGGTCTCGCCGAGGCGGAACTTGAAGCGCGCAAAGGCATAGGCTGCCGGCACCCCGAGCAGCAGCGCCAGCAGCACCGCCGCGCTCGACAGCACGACGCTGTTGAACAGGTTGCGCATGAAGGAGATCTGCAAATTGCCGGCCGCGGTGCGCAGCTGGCCGGAGATCAACGCCTCGTAATTCGCAAGCGTTGGCTCGAACAGGATCCGCGGCGGAATCCTCAAGATCTGATCGTTGCTCTGGAACGACATCAGGAAGATCCAGACGATCGGAAACATGAAGAAGATTAGGATCAACGAGAGCGCCACGCCGCGGAAGATGCGACCGGCAAGGCTGGAATGTTCCATCGCGCCCCTCCCCCTCATGCGTGGCCGTGCGCACGCGCGCGCAGCCGCAGCCAGTTCTTGATGAAGATGTTGGACAGGATGTTGGTGATCAGCCAGAGGATCATCAACAGCGCCGCCGACCTGCCGACGTTGGTGTACTGGAAGAATTCCAGATAGGCCTGCACCTGGAACACCATCAGCCGGTCGCCCGGCCCGCCCTGCGTCATCGCATAGATGATGTCGAACTGCTGGATCGAATCGAGCAGGCGGAACAGCGAGGCCGTGATGATGTAGGGCGCCAGCATCGGCAGCGTGATGCGGAAGAAGACAAAACTCGCCGGCACGCCGTCGAGCGCCGCGGCCTCGAACGGCTGCCGCGGCAACGAGCGCAGCCCCGCCAGCAGCAGGATCATGATGAAGGGCGTGTAGACCCAGACGTCGACCAGCACGACCGTGAACAGCGCGCTCGAGGGATCGGAGGCCCATTTGAAGTCGGTGACGCCGAACAGGCTGACCAGATAGGACAGGATGCCGAAGCTCGGATTGGTCATCAGCTTCCACATCAGCGCGGCGATCGCCGGCGCCGTCATCAGCGGCAACAGCAGCATGATCGACACCGCATTGTGGAAGCGGCTCGGCCGGCGCAGCAGCAGCGCGATGCCGAGCCCAAGCAGCAGTTCGACCACGACCGTCACCGCGGTATAGGTGATCGAGATCCGGAGCGTATTCCAGAATGCCGGATCTGACAGGAAGTCGATGTAGTTGCCGGCGCCGATGAAGCCGCGCAGGTAAGGCAGGTTCAGCCGGTAGCGCTGCAGCGAATAGACCGCGGCGGTCACGAACGGAACCAGGATCGCCACGCAGACCAGCAACGCCGGCAGGCTGAGCAGATAGGGCAAGAGGCGCACGCGCGGCCTTGGTCTGGCCGGCGCCGCCTGCGCGTTCGTCTGGAGAAGTTGGACCATGCTCATGATGATAAGAGATCACATTCGGCTGGCAAACGCCGCCGGCTCGGATGGGACAAGGCTCCGAGCCGGCGGATGGGTGCGGTGCGGGGGATCAAACACCGCACGGTAGATCCGTCAGCCGAGACCGGCTTGCTTGAGCTGGCGGTTGATGCTGTCCGCGAGCTTGTCGAGCCCTTCGTCGACGCTGACCTCCTTCGCAACCATCTTCTGCAGCGAGGCGGCCCATTCCGTCGTGAGATCGAAGAACAGCGGCTGCGCCGTGAAGTAGATCTTGGCGCCGGGCGACGACATGTCGTGCTGGTCCAGATAGCCGGGATAGGACTTCGCGATGCGGTCGCGGAACTCGCTGTCCTTCCACACCGAGGTGCGCACCGGATTGACGAAGTCCATCTTGCGCGCGCCGAACAGGTCATGCTCGACGGAGGCCGCCCACTGCATGAACAACCAGGCGGCGTCCTTCTGCTTGGAGAAGGTCGACATCGCGAGCGACCAGATCCAGACGTTCGGGGTCGGCGCCTTGGCGGTCGGATTGGCGGCGAACGGCGCGTAGCCGAGATGCCCCTTCTCCTTGTTGTCGCCGCCGTTCATGAAATAGCCGAGGATGTCGGCGTCGAAGATCATGCCGGAGGCGCCGGCGCCCAGATCGGTGCCGACCTGGTACCAGGTGTAGGTCGACCAGTTCTTCGGGCCCGAGGTCTGAATCATCTTGACCCATTTGTCGTGGAAGTCTTTCGAGGCCTTGGTGTTCATCGCGGCCTTCAGCTTGCCGCCCTCCATCACGAAATCCTTCTGGCCGAAGTTCGAATAGGCCGACAGGAAGCCGGGATGGATGGTCGCCCAGGAGCGCGAGCCGCGCACGCCGACGCCGTAGGGCCCGCCGGCGTCCTTGGTGATCTTGGCCGCGACGTCCAGCATCTCGTCGAGGTTCTTCGGCGGCTTGACGCCGACCTTGTCGAAGACGTTGCGGTTGTAGGTGATGTTGTTGAGCTCATAGCCCCAGGGGATGCACCACTGCTTGGCCTTGCCCGAGCCGAGCTCGGAGCCGGCGACACCGTCCCACGCCGTGGAAGCGCGCAGGCCCGGCAGCACGTCATCCCAGGCGAAGGCCGGATTGGTCTTGGCGGGATCCTTGATGTAGGTGTTGAGGTCCTCGATCCAGCCTGCCGGACCGTAGGTCCAGGTCATGTAGGCGCCGGTCATGAAGGCGTCGTACTGGTCCGACTTCGACGACAACGCCGCCGTCACCTTGTCGAAATAGACGTCCTCCGGGAAAATGTCGTAGGTGACGTTCATGCCGGTCAGCGTCTTGAACGCCTCGATGTCGCCGATCATGGCGTCGACGTAAGGGTGCTTGTTGAGCAGCAGCTTGACGCTCTTGCCGCTCTGGGCCTTCCAGTTGAAGTCAGCGGCCATCGCCTTCGACATCGTGGAGGCGAAGGCGGCGTTGGCGGCAATGCCCGCGATGCCGAGCTTGGCGGCGCCGTCGAGGAGATCGCGGCGGCTGATGCGTTTGGCAGCGTAGGAGTCGAACAGATTCTTCTCGCGATCGAACATGTATTTCCTCTCCTTGTTGACGCTTGTTTATGTGTCCTTCCGGGTCTTGCTTCTTGGCTTGCCGGATGTGGTCTCCGGCTTGTCGGTTGCGAGCGCCTTTGCGGTCATCTCGTCGATGATGAGGCCGTGCAGCACGCCGCTGCGCAGCACCCCGCGCAGCGCGGTCACCTTTGCCGGGCCGCCGGCGATGGCGACGATCCGGTGCTTCCTGAGATCGGCCATGCTCATGGAGGTGGCGCGGGCAGAGAGATCGGTGTCCAGCACCGCTCCATCGGCGCTGAAGAAATGTCCGAGCAGATCGGCGCAGGCACCGACGCGCTTCAGCTCGGCAACCTCGTCGGGCTTGATCATGCCGCTCGACACCAGAAAGCCGTCGCGGCTGACCTGTCCGATGCCGACGAACAGCAGCGAAGCCTTGCGCGCCAGCGCAAACACGTCGGCAATGCCGAATTGCTGCATCAGGACGGCGCGATCGGCGACCGAATTGGCGAACACCGGTACCGGCAGCAGATAGGCTTCCGCGCCGGTGCGCTCAGCGAGGCGATGAATCACGTCGAACGGGTTGGCGGCGAATTTCCGCGTCAGGCCGCCGAGCAGCGAGACGAACTGCACCTCGCGCGCCGGCGTCTGCGGCAGTTGCTCGACGACGGCTGCGAGCGTACGGCCGTGGCCGACGC
>DASVOL010000330.1:0-4336 GCA_036383375.1 Bradyrhizobium sp.
TCGCTGGCGACCGGCGTCGCCGGCTTCAGGTCCTCGAGGAAGATCGGCTTGGCGAAGTAAAAGCCCTGGGCGTAGCGGATCTTGGTCGCCGCCTGCAGATAGGTGAGCTCCTCGTAGGATTCGATGCCCTCGGCGATCACGGTCATGCCGAGCGCCTCGCTCAGCGATTCGATCGCGCGCAGGATGCCCTGGCTGCGCGGCCGCTGATGGATGTCGGTGATGAAGGAGCGATCGATCTTGATCTCGTCGGCCGTGATGTCGGCGAGCGCCGACAGCGACGAATAGCCGATGCCGAAATCGTCGATCGAGATGCCGACGCCGATGCCGCGCAGGATCGGCACGATCTGATCCTGGAAATGCGACCGGGTCACGAACGCGTCCTCGGTCACCTCGATCATGAATCGTTTCGGGAAGCCGGTCTCCTCGATCGCGCTCGCGAAGCGGCGCATGAACTCGAGGTTGGAGGCCTGCTTGGCGGCGACATTGATGCTGATCGTCGACGTGGGGCCGAACGTGTCGTTGATCAGGTCGATCGACTTGACGATCTCCGCCAGCACCAGAAACGTCAGCTCGTCGATCAGGCCGAGCTCCACCGCGAGGTCGATGAAGGTGCCCGGCGCCTGGATCACGCCCTCGTCGTCGCGCAGCCGCACCAGCGCCTCGATGCCCTTGACCTCCAGGGTGCGGATATCGACCTTGGCCTGGAAGGCGCAGCAGAAGCGCTTTTCCAGGATCGCCAGCCGCAGCGACTGCTCGATCTTCATCCGCGCCAGCGCCTCGCGCTCCATGCTGTTGTCGAAGAACGCGATCGAGCCCTTGCCGTTGTTCTTGACGCGGTACATCGCGATGTCGGCGTTCTGGCGCAGCGCCTCGTAGCTCCGGCCATGCACCGGGTAGAGGCTGACGCCGATCGAGGTCGAGGCGAAGATCTCGGAGTCCTCGATGAAGAACGGCGCCTTCAGCCGCTCCTGCATGACATGGATGAATTCGGCAACCTCGTCATTGCCGCTGATCGGGTTCAGCAGCAGCAGGAATTCGTCGCCGGAGATCCGGGACAGGATATCGGTCTCGCGCAGCGCGTGGCCGAGCCGCTTGGACAGTTCGACCAGCAGTGCGTCGCCGATCGCGTGGCCGTAATAGTCGTTGATGTGCTTGAAGTTGTCGACGTCGAGGAAGGCGAGCGCGAATTGGCTCTGCGAGGAGTCGCGGATCAGGCCGTTGACGCGATGCTCGATCACCCGCCGGGTCGGCAGGCCGGTCAGCTCGTCGTAATAGGCCGAGCGGAACAGCTGGTCCTCGAACGCCTTCTGCTCGCTGATGTCGGTCGAGGTCGAAATCAAGAGATTGCGCCCGGCGATCTGGACCGGCCGGTGCGAGGTGAGGAACACGTATTTGGCGGCGCCGCAGGCGAGAACTTCCTCGAGCACCACCGGACGGCCGCTGCGCAACAGGTCCAGATTGGCGGCGTGGCGCTCGTCGACCGGCGACGGCTGGCTCGCGCCGGCCGCCAGCTGCAGCTGGCTCGCTGCCGCTTCGTTCACCAGGATGAACTGGCCTTGCTCGTCCTGGACGGTCACGCCGGCCGGTAGCAGCTGCAGAAGATCGCGCAGGATGCGCAATTCATTGCTGGAAATGTCGTCCTGCCCGGTCGTTGCCGTGCCCGTCTGAAAATCGCTTTTGGTGAAACTATGCATGCGCCGACCTTGGCAAAGTCCGTTGTAGTTTTGGTTAAGCGGACTTGCGAAATGCCGTGAGAGAAAGAGACCCGGGCTGCTTTCGCAAGCCGTCGCGGCAATCGTCATTAACAGAGTATCAATGGCGGCATCGGCTGCCGGTGAAAGCGGTTGCGGAGCGCGCGGTTGCATCGGCGCGCGCAAATCAAGCGCGTGTACCGAAAAGCCGACTTATCAACAGCTGGGAAGATTGCACTGCATGATGCAGTGAACGCCGGTCTTCAGGTAACTGATCTCGGTCTTGCCGTCGAACGGTCGCAGCGCCGACTTCAACAGCTTGGTGCCGAAGCCGGCTTCGCCGATGACCTCGACCACCGGTCCCTCGGTTTCGTCCCAGATCACGTTGAGACGCCCATCGTCGACCGTCCATGACACCTGCAGAAATCCGCGCGGCGAGGAGAAGGCACCGTACTTTCCGGCGTTGGTTGCGAGCTCATGGAAGATCAGCGCCAGCGAGACGGCGAGCTTGGCGGGCAGGAACAATTGCTCGCCATTGAGGTTGAACCGCACATGGCCATAGGGGCCGAGCTCCGAGCGCAGCAAATCCTTGATATCGCAGCCATAGCCGTCGACCCGCGCGATCAGATCGTCGGTCGCCGCGAGCGCGCGGATGCGATGGTCTATGCGCTGCCAGACGTCGGGCCGGTCCTGCAGCGCCTGATGCAGCACGGCATGAATCGTCGAGGATTTGTTCTTCAGCCGGTGCTGCAATTCGTCGACCACGATCTTGCGGTACTGCTCCTCCTCGATCAGCCGCTTGGAAACCTCGCGCTGTTGCGCGACCAGGGAACGGTAGTGCTCCACCCCCCAGATCGCGATGCCGCACACCACCCAGAAGATCATCAGCAGCGCAAAGCGCGCCGGATCGGCGTGCGCGCTGCTGAAATTGAGCAGGACGCCGAGCAGGCCGCTGGCCAGCGCGGTTGCGATCCCGATCCGGAAGCCGCCAAGAGCGGTGGCGAAGAATACCGCCGGGAAATAGGGCGTGAAGAACACGTCCGGCCTGATCTGGGCTAGCCCGAACCGCGCGGCCGTGGCCAAAACGAGACAGAACACGGCGAAGCCGACCGCAAGCAGCAGCGATGGCTGCGCATCGCCCCGCCAACTCGCCCTGAAATCGTCGATCCACTTCGCCATCGGTCGCGCCAGTTCACGTGAACAGGCGACCCAAAATAAGGCCGCTGCGACCGAAAAACCGCAGTTGTGGCCTTCTGGCCACAGGTGGACCTCGCCGGCCGTTAACCGCGCCCGCGCTTGCGTTGGCGGGAGCGGCTGAGGAATATCCGCAACATCGAAGGTAAAGTCGGGGGACTGGCATGGGACGGCTGGACGGCAAGGTCGCGATCATCACCGGGGCGACCAGCGGCATCGGGTTGCGCACGGCCGAGATCTTTGTCGCGGAGGGCGCGAGGATCGTGATCGCCGGGCGCCGCGCACCCGAGGGCGAGGCGCTGGCGCACCGGCTCGGCGGCAACTGCATCTTTCGCCAGACCGACGTCACGGTCGAGGAGCAGATGCAGGCGCTGGTCGCGCTTGCGGTTGAGAAGTTCGGCCGGATCGACTGCCTGTTCAACAATGCCGGCGGTCCGGCGCAGACCGGCGGCATCGAGGGCCTCGACGTCGAGCGGTTCGACGCCGCGATGGCAACCCTGGTGCGCAGCGTCATGCTCGGCATGAAGCACGTTGCGCCCATCATGCGCCAGCAGGGCTCCGGCAGCATCATCAACAATGGCAGCATCGCCGGCCGGCTCGCCGGCTTCTCCTCCTCGATGGTCTATGGCGCCGCGAAGGCCGCGGTGATTCACTTCACCAAATGCGTTGCGATGGAGCTCGGCGAGTCCGGCATTCGCGTCAACTCGATCTCGCCCGGCGCGATCGCCACCGGCATTTTCGGCAAGGCGCTGGGGCTGTCGACCGAAGCCGCCGAGCAGACCCCGGCCGTGATGCGCGAGGTCTACAAGGCGGCGCAGCCGATCCCGCGCGCGGGCCTGCCCGACGACATCGCGCATGCCGCGGTGTTCCTGGCGAGCGACGAATCGAGCTTCATCAACGGCCACGACCTCGTCGTCGACGGAGCCATGACCGGCGGCCGCAACTGGAGCCAGCAGCAGGCGGGCTACGTCGCGCTGCGCAAGGCGTTCGATCAGGGGGCGGGGTAGAGTCCGTTCCATCGCGAGCGAAACGAACTGGTGCAGTCGTGGCTCGCTTGATCGTCTCGCACCTCGCAACGACGAGGGGAGGAATATGACAATGGTCGATCTGGCAAGCTCCCCCCAACGGCTCCCGCGCGTGAACGCCAGGCTCGAGCGAAAGCTGCAACGTCTCGTCGCCGTGATCGTGGTCGGTACCTTGTCTGGTATCGCGGTTGGCTTCACCCACGGCAGCGGAGCGTCGGCGCTGATCACCGGCACGATCTACGGCTTCCTGCTTGGCGCCATCATCGGGGCGGTCGAACTGTTCGCCCTCGAGGATTGGGATTGGCTCAACCGCCTGTCCTTCCTTGCCAATCTGGCGGTGCGCAGCGCGGTCTACGCTGCCATCATCATCGGCATCCAGCTGCTGCAGCCGGGTGAACGCATTGCGGGCGTCCCGATGGGAGCATC
>DASVOL010000331.1:0-2344 GCA_036383375.1 Bradyrhizobium sp.
GCCGCTGCGATCGAGGCGCAGGCGACCGCGCTCGACGCCTTCTATGTCGATGGCATCAGGCACAACATTCCGTTCCTGTCGGCGTTGATGAACCATCCGCGCTGGCGTGAGGGCCGGCTCTCGACCGGCTTCATCGCGGAAGAATTCCCCAAGGGATTTTCCGCGCGTGCGCCCGAGGGCGAGATCGCACGGCGGCTCGCGGCGGTCGGTGCTGCGATCGATCACGTGCTCGGCGAACGCAAGCGGCAGATCTCCGGCCAGATGGGCGGCCGCGTGGTGCAGCGCGAGCGCCGTCGTGCGGTGTGGCTCGACCGCGCCGAGATCGCGCTCGACGTCGCGCGCGAGGATGACGCCATCGCGGTGCGCTTCATTGGCGCCGATGGGCTGCCGGGCAATCCGCACAATCTGGTGTCGAGCTGGGCGCCGGGCGAGCCGGTCTGGCAGGGCACCATCGACGGCAATTTTGTCGCCGTGCAGGTGCGCGCCATCAACAACGGCTTCCGCCTCGCGCATCAGGGCTTTGAGGTGCCGGTCTATGTCTTCACCGAGACCGAGGCGACCTCGGCGCGGCTGATGCCTGTGGTTTCGGCCGCCGACACTGGCAAGAAGTTGCTCTGCCCGATGCCCGGGCTCGTGGTGTCGATCGCGGTGACCGAGGGCCAGGAGGTCAAGGCCGGCGAGACGCTTGCCGTGGTGGAAGCCATGAAGATGCAGAACGTGCTGCGCGCCGAGCGCGACGGCACGGTCAAGAAGATCCACGCCGCCGCCGGCGCCACGCTCGCGGTCGACGCACTGATCCTGGAGTTCGCCTGAAATTGTCATTCCGGGGCTCGCGAAGCGAGAACCCGGAATCTCGAGATTGTCGGTGCGCAATTGCGCACCTGAGGGTCCGATGCTTGCATCGCCCCGGAATGACGTGAGTAAGGGGTGTCTCCATGGCCTTCCGCAAACGCCGCGAAGCACTGCGATCGATTCTGAGCGGATCAACCTGCATTCGTCCGGGCTCGGTCTATGACGCAACCTCAATCCGGATCGCGGAAGATCTCGGTTTCGAGCTCGGCATGTTCGGCGGCTCGGTGGCGTCGCTTGCCGTGCTCGGCGATCCCGATATTGCGCTGATCACGTTGACTGAATTCGCTGAGCAGATACGCCGGATGTCGCGGGCAGCGCCGCTGCCTGTGCTTGTTGATGCCGACCACGGCTACGGCAATGCGCTCAACGTTCGCCGCACGGTTCAGGAGGTCGAAGCCGCCGGCGCCGCCGGCCTCACCATCGAGGATACGCTGCTGCCGCAGGCGTTCGGCCAGGCCAAGGCGCAGCTGATCTCGCTCGATGAAGGCGTCGGCAAGATGAAGGCCGCGCTCGACGGCCGCAGCGATCCGTCGCTCGTCATCCTGGGCCGGACCGGGGCCGTCTCCATCACCAATCTTGATGATGCGATCGCGCGCGCCAGGGCCTATGAGGCAACCGGCGTCGATGGGTTGTTCTTCACCGGCATCACGTCGCGCGACGAGCTCGAGGCGCTCTCGGCCGCGACGACGCTGCCGATCGTGCTCGGCGGCGCGCCCGAGGAGATGACCGCGCTGGACTATCTGGCAAGCCAGCGCGTCAGGATCGCGCTGCAGGGCCACGCGCCATTCGCGGCCGCAACCCAGGCCGTCTACGAGACGCTGAAGGCGCTGCGCGAAGGCGTCTCGCCGAAGAGCCTCAAAGGCATCGCCTCGTCCGAACTGACCGGCCGCGTGATGCGCGAGGCGGAGACCAAGGCGCGCAGCGGCGCGTTTCTCGGTCTGAAAAAATGAGCGGCGTGATCCGCCATGTCACGATCAGCGGCCGCGTCCAGGGCGTCGGCTATCGCGCCTGGGTTGACGAGCAGGCAAACGCGCGCGGGCTCGAAGGTTGGGTCCGCAACCGAAGCGACGGCAGCGTCGAGGCGGTGTTCGCCGGCCCCGAGGCCGTCGTCGCCGACATGATCGCGGCCTGCGGCCGCGGACCGTTCTCGGCGCGCGTCGACCGCGTGCAGGCAGATACCGGTACGTCCGACCTTTTGAACTTGCGCGGGGCAGGCGAGCGGTTCGCGTTCCTGCCGACGGTCTAGGCCGCCGAGATCACCAGCGCCTGAATCTTTCCATCGATGGCACCGTTGCCGAAGCGGTGCGCCAATGCCTCTGCGACGCGCTGCGTAGCGGCCTCGAGACCGGGCTGATCCCTGGCCTCGATCTCGCCGCGCATCGGCGTGCCCTGGCAGTAGGCGATGGCGGCATCCTGTGCCGAGGCAGCGGCACTGCGATGGGTGACCAGCTCGATGGCAATGTCGCGAAAGCCGGCGGCGGTCAGGTCGGCG
>DASVOL010000332.1:0-2564 GCA_036383375.1 Bradyrhizobium sp.
CAGGCCGATCCGGCCCTGCAATTCGGACGGACGGTGATTGGCGTCAACCAGGTCGCGAAGGGCGGCTTCGGCTCGCTTGCGCTCTATACCCGCGATCTTCTCATCTTCGACGGCAATGTGGATCTCAGCCTCTCGCGCAGCCTTCGGCTTTCGAGCGGCGTCATCACCGCCGCGCCTGACACCCCGAACAGCACAGTTCGCTTGTCCGCGCCCTATGTCCGTCTTGACGGCGTCTACAACGCCGCAGATGCGCAGACGTCGGTAGGATATGCGCCTGGGATCAATAATCTCCACGTCCGCAATCCGGCGGCGGGCGGAAGTTTCTCGGTCGCAGGCAACTTGATCGATGTCTACGGCTCCGTCCTGTTCGGAGCCACCGGCGTGCAGGGCAGTGGGGCGGTTGACCTCGGTCCCGGACGCCCCGTCAGCATTCCATTCGATGCCCGCGGGTTTCATCAGGTCGCGTTGCAGAGCAGCGGCGATATCCGGTTCGGCAATGGCGGCCTCGATGTTGAGAACCTCGCGCTGACCGCCGGCCAGATCTATCCCTTGAGCGGGGCGGTCGCCACAATCGTGGTTGGGCTCCGGCCGAATGGATCAAATACCGCTTATGATCCTGACGCCCGTCTCGTTATCCGCCGCAACGACGACCAGACGCCGGCGGTACCGGCTTCGGTGTTCGGCGATCTGATTTTTGTTGCCGATAATATTGACCAGGGTGGCGTTGTTCGCGCGCCACTGGGGCGCATCTGGTTCAACAATGATGCCGGGCCATCCAACGCGCGGATCACCTTCCGCAGCGGAAGCATCACGTCCGCGAGCGCGGCCGGCTTGGTCATGCCGTTTGGCGGCACCTCGGATGGCATCACCTATCAGGGCGCGGACGGCACGCTGCACAATCTGGCGAGTGCCTTCTATGACGATCACACGAGCAATGTGAAGATCGCCAGCGGCATTTCGATCAATGCCGCATCTGTTGTGGGTGAGCCGGGCTCGGTGCTCGATCTCTCCGGCGGCGGCACACTCACCGGCGCAGGTTTCGTCTCCGGTCGTGGCGGTTCGGTCGACGTACTGAAGACTGCGCTCGTCAATGCCAATCCGGTCAACAGCTACAGCGCCGCGGGCAACAAGGTCTATGCCATCCTGCCCGGTTACGCCGCCGACTACGCGCCGGTGATCGCATCGAATGGCGCTGGTGACCCCGCGATCGGCCAGCAGATCTCGCTTCCTTTGGGGACGCCGGGATTGCCCGCCGGCACCTATACGCTGCTGCCCTCGAGCTACGCTCTGTTGCCTGGCGGTTACCGCGTCGAGCTTGCCGCGACAGGAACGACCATGATGGCGCCCGTGACCGCGGGCAATGGCTCCGTGATCACGTCAGGCTATCTTGGCGTTGCCAATGCCGGAATCAAGAACACGCTGTCAACGCGGGTCATCCTGACCGCTGGCCAGACCACGCGGCTCTATTCGCAGTATAACGAGACGGGCTATGCCGATTTCGAGCGCGCACAGGCGGCCCAGTTCGGCGGCTTCCGGCCTCATCTGGCGGAAGACGGCAAGGTCCTTGTACTGAATCTCTTCTCGTCGCCGGATAATACGAAATCGCTGTCCTTCGCCGGCACTGCGCTGTTCGACGGCGCCAAAGGCGGCGTCGACGGCACGCTGGTCATCAGGCCGCGCGATTCGTCGGGTTACGGCGTGCTCGACATCACGGCGCCGGGAACTGCACCCGTAGCGGGTCATACGTCGATTTCGAGCGACGACATCAATGCCTTCAAGGCATCGACGGTGCTGCTGGGCGGCGCGAGCGTGTACTCCGAGGTCGATAATCTCGGAGCCGGCGCCAATATCTATTTTGACGGAGGCTCGACCACTGCCGTCAACCTGCTCGGCGGCGCTACGATTCGCGCGGGCCAGGTGTTCCTGATCGGCAAGACGGTCAACATGGCGGGCGGTGCGACGATCGACACGCGCGGGCTCAGCAGCAACGTGATCGATTCCACGCTCGGTTACTTCTACGCCAACATTTCTCCCGACTCGTCTGCAAACCCTGCCTACAGTCCGGCTGTGCTCGCGGTCGCCAATGGCCGGTTCCAGTTCCTGGATGCCGTTGGGCCGGGCAACATCAGTATCGCGAGCGGAGCCTCGTTGCTCACGGACGGCAGCGTGGTGCTGGCCGCGCCGGGCGGGCTCTCGATGGGTGACGTCAATTTCGGCGCGCGTTACCTCAACGTCACGCAGGAGCAGATCAATGTCGGTACCGCGGCCGCGCTTGCTGCGGCGCAGGCCGCAGGCCAGCTGCCGGCGGGCTGGAATCTCACCCAGGGTGTGCTCGACAAGCTGCTGCGGCCGTCGACGACTGCCGGCAGCCCGACGCTTGAGCAACTCATCATCACGGCAAGCGGCGCCTTCAACCTGATCGGCAGTGTCGACCTCGACGCCACGCGCCGGGGCGGTGCTTCCTCCGATTCCCTCAAATTCGTTCTCAATACACCGGCGATTTACGGCCTAGGCTCCGCGGGCGACACCGCCACCATCACCGCCGACACGCTGGTCTGGAACGG